>CAYTNO010000149.1:0-5668 GCA_964439125.1 uncultured Woeseiaceae bacterium
AAGGTGGCAATCACCACAATCATTTTCCCCACCTAGCGCGTCTTCTTTCGGCGCGACCTCGTGGTTCACGCTCAGGTACATGACGGTATCAACGAACTCGAAGTCGCCGGAGTAAGTCTGGCCGGTATTGGCCGCGCCATCCTGGATCGCCAGATCCCAGTCGTACGCCACCCAGTACGGGTTCGGTCCGCCCTTCAGACCGAACAGGTGCGGCACGAGCATCGTATTGTTGTTGGCGTCGGCGACCTGGTTGCCAATCATCTTCTTGAATGGATAGATCATGGCACCTGGCGTCGTGTAATCGGCAGTCGGCGCCGCGAAGACAACCGGCGTTTCCGTGGGCTGGTCATTGACGTTGATCATCATTCGATCCCACTTGCCATCGAAGTACAAAAACTCTGCCCGAACGTCGTTCGCCCAGACAAACCTTCCTTTCTTCTTGTCGTAGGTTGCCCTTCCTGTTGCGGGATCGACAGGAATCGGGTCAACGTCCTGACCTGCATCTTCCCAGTACCACTCGACCTTTGTAGACGTCTCCCGAGCGAAAGCCGGAATGTGGCAAACCTGGCATGCGAGTGTGGGGTGCTGACCAACCATGCCAGCGACCGGCAGCGCAACGTGGATGTTGTCGCGATCGCCGTGACAATCTACACAACTCTTCATCGCGCCATCATCGGTCGAGTGCAACGGCATTCCACCGATACCGTGGTCGACCAGTTTCTCATCCAGATCTTTCTTAACGCCATGGCAGTCGACACAACCGAAATCACCACCGTCCGTTCCCATGTGCACATCGAATTCACGCGTTGTATCCAGCATGGCCATCGCGAGGTCGCCATGTTTCACATTGTCACCACCGCCTGCGTTTGCATGGCAACCAATGCAGTTCTTGCGACTTGGAACGCCGCCGTTTTCAGCAACGCTTCGTGCAACAATAGTCAGATCCACAGCCGGGTCAGGCAGACCAGCCGTTGTTTTGCCCTTCGCGTAAGTACCGGATTGGTCGTGGCAAACAAGGCAGTCGACCGTTTTTGGATCATTGAAGGCAAACGTATCATCGGCGTAACCGTAACCAGTATGGCATTGAGTACAACGCCCTTCGTTAGTCGGTACCGCGATACAGAAGTTGTTGATCAAGTCGTTCTTGCCGTGAGTCTCGCCCTCATAACCTTCGATGTTCGACGAGACACCCTCCCAAGCGAAATGCGCATTCGTCAGCATCTCATCGCCAATCAGGCCGTGGCAGTTCAGACAGGACTCCGTTCCTTCGTAAACGTGATCGGTAAAGTAGCCTTTATGCAGTTGCTCGGCTTCGTAGGCACCACCCGATAACGGATTACAATCGAATACATCAATTGCGCCATCGTCATTCAAATCCTCTTCAGGATCAGGGAGATTGTTGGCATTAAGATCCCAGCAAGCGAGCCCGTCTACCCCCGCAACACCCGCCGCACCACTAGCTCCATCGGCTCCGTCCTTGCCGTCATCGCATCCGACTAATGCGAACGCGAGAAGGACAGCGCTCATTAAGGGGATTAGTCGAAGATTTCGACTCCTTGATCCATTCATCGTTGATTTCCTCAGGTTGGTGGTTAAGACGACTCCAAAACCACTCAAAAACAGTAAATTAGAATATTAGAAATTTCTAATTTTCATGGTCTTTCAGCGAAGCATTTTCCTGATGTAGCAGCGACTCTCAATACGTTTAAACTGCGTCCGATTACGCACAAACCGGACTTCACGAGGAGTCGAAATCGGCGTAGACTTAGCGCGTCTGGAAGCACCCTCGTCTCTTCGATTTCCTTTGCGCAATGCAACGAACAAACCCAAAGCAAGAGTTCTAGATTAATGTCAGACAAAATTATTGAAACGGACGCCCTGATTGTGGGCGCCGGTCCCGTTGGCTTGTTCCAGATTTTTGAACTCGGCCTGCTGGGCGTTAAGGCGCACGTACTTGATACGATGCCCGTTGTCGGTGGCCAGTGCGCCGAGTTGTACCCGGACAAACCGATTTACGACATTCCCGGCATCGTGGAATGCAGCGGCGAGGAACTCGTCGAAAACCTGATGTTGCAGATCAAGCCATTCGAACCAACATTTCACCTGGGTGAGGAAGTGACCGAGGTGAAGGCGATCGATGACGACTGGTTCGACATCAAGACTGATAACGACACGCAATTTCGCACTCGAACCGTGTTTATTGCGGGCGGCGTTGGATCGTTTCAACCGCGGCGGCTGCGTTTCGATGGAATTGCTGAATTCGACGAAAGCAGCCTGTTCTATCGTGTGCGCAATCCGGAAAACTTTTCGGGCAAGCGCATCGTCATATTGGGCGGCGGCGACTCAGCGCTTGACTGGACACTTGCCCTCGCACCAAAGGCGGATGGGCTGACGCTAATTCACCGACGGGACGAATATCGCGGCGCACCTGCCACTGTCGACAGCATGCGCAAGCTTGCAGAAGCCGGGCAGGTAGAACCTATCATCGGCAAGGTTTCAGGATACAAATCTGACGACAATGGAATCACCGCGATCACCGTCAATGTTGGTGAGACTGAGCATGAAGTTCCATGCGACGCCGTAATTGTCTTTTACGGTCTCGCCCCCAAACTCGGACCGATAGCAGAATGGGGCCTCGACATAAATCGCAAGACTATTAATGTCGATACCGAACGATTTGAAACGAGTACGCCAGGGATCTACGCCGTTGGCGATATCAATCACTACCCGGGCAAGAAAAAGCTGATCTTGAGCGGTTTTCATGAGGCCGCGCTGGCTGCCTTTGCTGCCAAAGAGCGCCTCGACCCGAGCAGGAAAGCACGCCTGCAATACACAACAACCAGCCCATTGATGCACGAAAGGCTGGGCATCAAGGACGATTGATCGGGAAATCTGATAGCATCGCGCCATCATGTACGGTCAACTCATCGAACAAGCCGAAAAGTACCTGCGCTCCCTGTATGCTCAGGATAACTACGCGGCACAGCTAAAGCGCATGCTCGCCGAGTTGATGGCCGAAGGCGAGGCTAACGCAGACGCCGCATGTCGCGCACTCAAACTAAGCCGCCGCACGCTGCAGCGCAGGCTCAAAGCCGAAAAAACGAGCTTTAACAAGGTCCTGCAGGAAGTGCGGGCTGTGCTCGCCATTAACTACCTGAGCGATGAGCGCCTCAAAGCGCTCGAAGTAGCGATGCTGCTCGGCTATTCAAGCATCAGCTCCTTCACCACTGCTTTCAAGTCCTGGTACGACCTGCCGCCCGCCGAGTACCGGCAGAGGTTTCTGGCACACGTCTAGGTGCTTGCTACGATAGCGTTGCCGAGCACTTCGAGCGCCTCGCTGAGCATATCCAGTTCGATGGTCAAAGGCGGCAGGAACCGAATCACATTTCCCCTGACGCCACAGGTCAGGAAGATTACGCCGTTTGCAAGCGCTTCCGCCGCAACTCGTTTCACCAGCTCTGCATCCGGGCTATTTGCATCGCCTCCCTTCACGAACTCGATTGCACACATCGCGCCGGTAATGCGAATGTGGCCAATGCAGTCATGCTCGGCCTGCATACCAGTTGCCCACTCTCGGATCGCTTCGCCAATCGCGACCGCTTTCTCGCACAGCTTTTCCTCTTCGATGACCTCGAGTACGGCCAGACCCGCGGCGCAGCCCAGTGGCGACCCACCGTAGGTTCCACCCAGACCACCGGGGTCGATTGAATCCATGATGTGCGCCTTGCCGATGACGCCGGACAAGGGAAAACCACCGGCCAAACTCTTGGCCACCGTCATCATGTCTGCTTCAACGCCCGCATGTTGCATCGCGAACAACTTGCCGGTTCTGGCAAAGCCCGTCTGGATTTCGTCGGCAATCATCACAATGCCGTGTTCGTCGCAAATGCGGCGCAAGGCCTGCAGAAATTCGGCAGGAGCCTGGTAAAAGCCGCCTTCGCCCTGCACCGGCTCAATGATCATCGCCGCAACGCGAGCCGGCTCGACGTCGGATCTGAACAAAGTTTCGAGTGCAGCCAGCGAATCTTCGACGGACACGCCGTGATAATCGACCGGGAACGGCACATGAAACACTTCGGGCGGAAACGGCCCGAAACCGGCCTTGTACGGCACGACCTTGCCGGTTAGCGCCATGCCCATCATGGTGCGGCCATGGAAGGCGCCACTGAAGGCGATCACAGCACTGCGCCCCGTGAACTTCCGCGAAATCTTTATTGCGTTCTCAACAGCTTCTGCGCCTGTCGTGAGAAACATCGTCTTCTTCGGTGTGTCCCCGGGTGCGAGCGAATTCAGGCGCTCAGCGAGTTGTACATAGACGTCATAGGGTGCGACCTGGAAACACGTATGGCTGAACCGCTCGAGTTGAGTCTTGACTGCCTCAATGACGCGCGGATGATTGTGTCCGGTATTTAAAACGGCTATGCCGGCGGCGATATCGATATAGCGCTTGCCTTCTACATCCCAGATTTCGGCGTTTCTCGCCCTATCCGCAAAAACCGTCGTTTGCGTGCCTACTCCCCTCGGCGTTGCCCTCTCACGTAGCGCAAGCAGTTCTTTGTTCGATGCCACTGATTTGTCTCCCTCGCCTGTCACAAGCAGGCTACACACGCCATTTTACGCTATGATTCGCGGCTCGTTTGAACAGGATCAAACATGCGCGAAATGCTGCAATTCTACATCGATGGCGAGTGGGTCGACCCGGTCACGCCCAGCGTTTGCGATGTAATCAACCCGGCAACCGAAGAAGTCTGTGGGCACATTAGCCTGGGCTCTCGCGCTGACGTTGATCTTGCTGTTGCAGCCGCCAGACGTGCATTCGAGAGTTTTTCACAAACGACCCGTGAAGAACGCGTCGTTCTGCTGCAGGCAATCCTGCACGAATTTGCGAAACGGCATGATGAAATCGCTGAAGCCATCATGGATGAAATGGGCGCTCCCTGGGGACTGGCGAAGAACGCCCAGGCGGCCAGCGGACCGCAGCATATCAAGGCCGCACTCAAGGCACTCAAAATCTTTGATTTCAGCGAACAACACGGAACGACGCGCATCGCAAAAGAGCCGATCGGTGTTTGTGGGCTGATTACGCCCTGGAACTGGCCGATGAACCAGATCGCCGTCAAAGTTGCCCCAGCTTTGGCAGCGGGTTGCACGATGGTCTTGAAACCAAGTGAGGTCGCACCGTTCGACGCCATGATTTTTGCAGAGATTCTGGATGCAGCAGGCGTACCTGCCGGTGTATTCAATCTCGTCAATGGTGACGGCCCGGGGGTTGGAACAGCACTGAGTCAGCACCCGGACATCGACATGATGTCATTTACGGGCTCGACTCGCGCTGGTGTCGCAGTAGCGCAAAACTCTGCACCCACTGTAAAACGTGTCGCGCAGGAACTCGGCGGAAAATCTGCAAACATTTTGCTCGACGACGCCGATTTTGAGCAGGCCGTCAGATCAGGCGCGGCCGAGTGCTTTGACAATACCGGGCAATCCTGTAATGCACCGACGCGCATGCTGGTACCGGCAGACCGAGTCGACGAGGCGGCGACAATAGCCGCAGATGTGGCCCAAAAGACGATTGTCGGCAATCCGCGCGATTCTAGCGGAGAAACCAGTTGGTAAGGCAATGGCCTCATCAAGTGCATTTGTATGTAGTGATTGCGTTCCTCCAAAA
>CAYTNO010000150.1:0-5667 GCA_964439125.1 uncultured Woeseiaceae bacterium
AGCCGATCATCTGAATGTCGCGCAGACCGCCGGGGCTTCCTTTGACGTTGGGCTCGAGGTTATTCCCGGTGTCGTGGTAGCGGTGATGTCGCGCGATCTGTTCTTTGCGCTTCTCCTCGAAAAACAGGTCTGGCGGCCAGATTCGATCCGGAGCGGTGTTTTCCAGCATCTCCTCGAACAGCGCCTCAGGGCCGTCGATGAGTCGTGCCTCAATGAGGGTCGTGGCGACCGTCAGGTCCCTCGCTGCCTCATCGACACATTGCGCAACCGTGCGCACGCTGTGGCCGATCTCGAGTCCCACGTCCCAGAGTGCGGTGATGAAGTCCGACAGTTCGGGCTCTACACTGCCGGGGAGGTCATCAGGCACCAGTAACATTATGTCGACGTCGGAAGAGGGGTGTAATTCCGCCCGGCCGTAGCCACCTACGGCTACGAGTGACGCGACCGAAGGACAGTAATTCGCATGTGTGCGCCACAAGTGAACGAGCAACTGATCAATGACTGCCGCGCGCAGGTGAACCAGGTCTGTGACTGACTCGCCGGCATGAAATCGCAGCGCAATGTTCTCGCTGGCCAGATTGAGCGCCGTGCGGGCGCTGCCAGGTTTATTCACGGCCAGTGCCTCGCGCAGAATGCCGACAGCAGCATCCTCTGCGAAAGATTCAACCCACTCGGATGGCTTATAACTCATTGTTTAATAAGCAAACGTAGCGTTAACGATCCGCGGCGCCCAGCGTCAGAACCTCGTAGCCGTTTTCAGTAATGAGCACGGTGTGCTCCCACTGGGCTGACAGGCTGTGATCTTTGGTGACGACCGTCCAGCCGTCGGGCAACAGCTTAACCTGCCGTTTGCCGGCGTTTACCATCGGCTCTACGGTCATCGTCATTCCCGCCTTGAGTTCCAGGCCTGTTCCACGTTGGCCGTAATGCAACACTTGCGGTTCTTCATGAAATCCGAGGCCAATGCCATGGCCACAATACTCGCGGACGACTGAACATCGGTTTTTCTCGACATGCTTCTGTATGACGGCTCCAACGTCTCCCAGATGCTTGCCGGCAGCCAGCTCGTTTATGCCCAGCCACATCCCGTCGAAAGCCACTTGTGACAGGCGCTGCGCCTGCACGCCGGGCTTGCCGACGAAGAACATTCGGCTTGTGTCGCCGTGAAAGCCGTCTTTAATGACAGTGATATCGATATTGAGTGCATCGCCGGTCTTGAGCGTGCGATCGCCCGGAATGCCGTGGCAAACGACGTGATTAACGGACGTACAGACCGACTTGGGGAAGCCGCGGTAGTTGAGCGGCGCGGGAATCGCGTCCTGCACCTCAGTGATATAGCGGTGACAGATAATATCGAGCTCATCCGTCGTGACGCCTGGTTTGACATAATCACCGATCATGTCCAGTACATCGGCTGCCAGCCGTCCGGCAACCCGCATTTTGTCCTGCTCATCAGTTGTCTTGATCGTTACTGTCATTTTATCTCAAAGGGGGCCGGATACCTTTTTCAGAATCCGTGAAAAAGGTATCCGGCCCCAATACTTGAATCCGTGAAAAAGGTATCCGGCCCCAATACTTTCCTCAGTACATTAGTCATTGTTGGCCGCAACCGGCTATGGTATAAAGCGCGCGCCCAAGAGGCAATTAATCCACACGATCACCGTCACATCACGCTGGGTGCCCACCAAAAATGGGGGTTGCGAGATGGGGTGGTCGGAGGCATAACCCGGAGAAATAAAATGGCAGACGTATCCATGCGCCAAATGCTAGAGGCTGGCGTGCATTTTGGTCACCAGACCCGTTACTGGAACCCGAAGATGGCACCCTACATCTTTGGCGATCGTAACAAAATCCATATCATCAATCTCGAGAAGAGCCTTCCGTTGGCGCGCGAAGCCTGCGCGTTCGTAAAGGCGACGGTTGCTGACGGCGGCAAGGTTCTCTTCGTTGGCACCAAACGTGCTGCGCGAGAAGCCATGCGCACTCACGCACAACGAGCCGAAATGCCTTTCGTTAGTTATCGTTGGCTGGGCGGTATGCTCACGAACTACAAGACGATTCGCCAGTCGGTAAAGCGTCTGATGACGCTCGAGAAAATGGCCGAAGAGGGCGGTTTCGAGGGCCTGACCAAGAAAGAGATTCTTGGTCTGAGCCGCGAGCAGGAGAAGCTCGATCGCAGTCTCGGCGGCATTAAGGACATGAAGTCCCTGCCGGACGTACTTTTCATTGTCGACGTCGATCATGAAGACATTGCGGTGCGCGAGGCACGCAAACTCGGAATTCCGGTCGTTGCCATCGTCGATACAAATTGTTCGCCGGATAGCGTCGACTATGTCATTCCTGGAAATGACGATGCCATGCGCGCTATTGAGCTTTATGCCGCGATGGTCGCTGACGCTGCTATCGACGGAAAAGCATCATTACCGGAGGTTGCGCTCGGCGAAGACGAATTCGTAGAGCTCGACGCTGAAGGCAAGGTCAAGAAATCGACGGGTCGCAAGAAGAAAGCGGCCAAGAAGGGTCCGGCCAAGAAGAAGGCAGTCATCAAGAAGGCGCCGGCCAAAAAGGCCAAAGCCGACGATGCTGACAGCAAGGCAGATGAGAAGAAGGCGGACGCAGAAGAGGCTGACGCGAAGCCGGTTGAAGCCAAAGAGGCTGACGTGAAGCCGGTTGAAGCCAAAGAGCCTGACGCGAAGCCAGTTGAAGCCAAAGAGCCTGACGCAAAGCCAGTTGAAGCCAAAGAGCCTGACGCGAAGCCAGTTGAAGCCAAAGAGCCTGACGCGAAGCCGGTTGAAGCCAAAGAGCCTGACGTAAAGGAAGCGAAAGCGGACAAAGCGCCGGCTGAGAAGACGGCCGACGAAAAGCCAGCCAAGAAAACCGCCAAAAAAGCTGCCAAGAAGACAGCCAAGAAAGCGGCGAAATCGGCACCCAAGAAAACCGCCAAGAAAGTGGCCGACAGCGACGCAGACGGCAAGGCGGACGATAAATCCGCTGACGAATAACGTTTAAGAGGTAAGGAAGATGTCGATTAGTGCATCGATGGTCAAAGAGCTTCGCGAGCGCACGGGCGCTGGCATGATGGAGTGCAAGAAAGCGCTGGTAGAGACCGGCGGCGATCTTGATGCTGCTGCGGAGCATTTGCGCAAGTCTGGCCAGGCGAAAGCTGACAAGAAAGCAAGTCGTGTAGCGGCTGATGGCCGTATTGTGGTTGCCGCAGAAGGCAACAAGGCCGTCATCGTCGAGGTGAATTCGGAGACGGATTTTGTTGCCAAAGACGAGAATTTCACGGCGTTTTCTGACGCAGTTGCTGCGACCGCGCTTGTCGCCGGCACAACGGACGTCGAAGCTCTGTCTGCTGAGACGCTCGCTGACGGGCGCACGGTTGAGCTCGCTCGCACTGAGCTGATTAGCAAGGTGGGCGAGAACATCGGCGTACGGCGCATCGCGATCGTTGAATCTGACGGCGTTTTGGCCAGCTACACGCACGGCGCACGTATTGGTGCGGTAGTAGCTCTCGACGGCGGTGACGAAGCATTGGCACGTGATATCGCTATGCACGTTGCGGCAAGCAACCCAACTTGCATCGACGAGACAGGTGTTCCAGCAGAAACCCTGGCGAACGAGAAGCGTATCCTGACGGAACAGGCGCTGGAATCCGGCAAGCCTGCCGAGATCGTCGAAAAAATGGTTCTTGGTCGTATTAACAAGTTTCTCAAGGAAATCACGCTGGTCGGTCAGCCGTTCGTCAAGGATCCTGATGTCAGCGTTGGTAAGCTACTCAAGGGTGCCGGCGCGAGCGTCTCCGCATTTGTGCGTTTTGAGGTTGGCGAGGGCATCGAGAAGAAGCAGGAAAACTTCGCGGACGAGGTCATGAAGCAGATCGAGGACGCAAAAAAGGATAACGACAAGCCTGAGTAATGTCGTTTAAGCCTTTGATTTAATAGAGACTAGCAGCTTCGAATACGCTAGAATCAATGGCCGCTCGGGTCGTCTGGAAAACGGCGTCCGACCGAGTCGAACAATACAAGGCATGTGCTTATGAGTGACTCCCCGGTTCGATACCGTCGCGTTTTGCTAAAACTCAGTGGTGAAGCACTGATGGGCGATCTCGACTACGGCATCGAACCCAAGGTCATCCAGCGTATCGCCGCCGAAATTGCCACTGCCCGCGAAAGCGGGGTCGAAATTGCAATCGTCATTGGCGGCGGCAATATTTTCCGTGGTGCAGGCCTTGCACGAGCCGGAATGGATCGGGTCACTGGCGACTACATGGGTATGCTGGCCACGGTCATGAACGCTCTGGCCATACAGGACGCACTCGAGTCCGCTGGCGTGTTTGCACGCGTCATGTCTGCGTTACAGATTCACGAGGTGTGCGAGGACTACATTCGCCGCCGCGCCATTCGCCACCTTGAGAAGGGACGCGTAGTCATTCTCGCTGCTGGAACCGGCAATCCATTTTTTACGACCGATACTGCAGCAAGTCTGCGCGCCATCGAGATCGGTGCGGACGTCTTGCTCAAAGCGACCAAAGTAGACGGCGTTTATGATGACGACCCAGTGAGGAATCCGTCCGCCAAGCGTTACGACACGGTGTCGTTCGATACGGTGCTTGCGGACAAATTGTCAGTTATGGACGCGACGGCTATTGTGATGTGTCGCGACAACGATTTGCCGCTGCGCGTATTCGACCTGGGTCAGGCCGGCGCATTGATTGAGGCTATTTCGGGTGGCGAGGTCGGAACTGTAGTAACAGCCTGATGCAGGCAGCAACGGCGTTCAGAACCAGAAGAAGAGGGTATAGACGTGTTGGATGACATTAAGAAAGATGCAGGTGAACGCATGTCCAAGAGCGTGGCAGCGTTGCAGCAGGCATTTACCAAGATCCGGACGGGGCGTGCCCATACGAGTCTTCTTGATCACATTACCGTCGAGTATTACGGCTCACAGGTTCCGTTGAACCAGGTTTCCAATGTTGGTATCGAGGATTCACGCACATTGATCGTGACGCCCTGGGAAAAAGACATGGTCGCCGTTATTGAGAAGGCCATCATGACGTCCGATCTTGGTTTGAATCCGGTCTCCGCAGGCACGGTCATTAGAGTGCCGCTGCCGGCGCTGACAGAAGAGCGAAGGAAAGACATGATTCGTATTGTCCGCCATGAAGCGGAAGGTGGACGTATCGCAATTAGAAATATTCGTCGCGATGCCCTTGGCGACGCCAAGGATCTGCTCAAGGAGAAGATGATTGGCGAAGACGACGAACACCGGGCGCATGATGAGATTCAGGCGATCACTGACAAGTACGTGGCTGAAATCGACAAAGTACTGGCTGAGAAAGAAAGCGAGTTATTGGAAATCTAGGACTTCCCTGGCGGATTTCCTTTATTCATCAATGGCAACGAACGACCACATTCCCGAGCACGTCGCCATTATCATGGATGGCAATGGCCGCTGGGCCAGAAAACGTGCTTTGCCGCGTCACGCCGGGCATCGATCCGGGGTTGGCTCGGTACGCCAGGCGGTTGAAGCGGCTGGCAAACACGGTGTTAAGGTCTTGACTCTATTCGCTTTTAGTAGCGAAAACTGGTCCAGGCCCCGAGAGGAAGTCAGCAAGCTAATGGGACTTTTTGTTGAGGCACTGCAACGAGAAGTCGACGAACTGCA
>CAYTNO010000151.1:0-5659 GCA_964439125.1 uncultured Woeseiaceae bacterium
GTCACACGCGAGCGGTGCAGTGGGTCAGTAACGGCAATATAAAAGATGCCGGGTCGAGTGCTGTCTTCAGACGGGCTGTGGTATTCGCCGATGCCGCTTTCGGCGAACTCCGGGTAGGGTTTGATGACCACGTCTGCCGTCGGTAATCGATTAAACACGCTTGGCATAGCCTTTTTGGCTGCACTAAGCGCCTCAACAGAGTATTGCAGTACGGCATCTTCCGAGTCGAACGTAAATTGCGGCTCAATATTGGCCCGGCGCAGAAAGTCTTCGATCGAGCCACCGCCAAAATGCTCATCGATAACCGCATGCATGTCTTTACGAATAGCGGCGATTTGCCGCAGACCCAACTCGTGAATCTCGTCGGCCGACGGGCGTATCGTGGCAAATGAGCGCACGAGGGCCGGGTAACATTCCGCGCCGTTCGGGTTTTCGCTGAGAGCAATTCCGGCTCGCGCCTGGTCGAGGTATTCGTTCTCTATGAATTCGGCGAAGCGCAAGATTGCCGGGGTGATTTCTTCATCAAAGATTTTTCGAACAGCTGCCTTGTATGTTTGGTCTTCTGCGCGTGTAGCAGGGTTCACAAATATAGTGTCATCAGCAATCAACGCCTTGACCTGCTGCGGAACATCCTCAACTGTTAGCCGCGGTGCGCTGTAGCCGAGCTCTATGCCCAGTCGAAGGTTCGAAATTTCTGTATCGATATACGCTGCTACCGCGCGGAGTCGATCGAGTGACTGTTTACGTTCATCCGCCGTGTCGACCGGCTGGACTTCGAACACAAACGGCAAACCTCTGTACCAGGCGGTCGTGGTACTTGCTTGCCAGAGTTCGCTCTTGCAAACACGCCTTTCCACAGAACTTTCCAGCGATTCGTGCATGATGCTGTACGTTACCCAGTCTCTACTACCAACCTCGCTTGGCGCTCCTATTGTGTTGAGCTCCGTCAACCAAGCGTCTTGGCGAGCTTGCCATTCGGCCAGCGCGTCCAGCGAGTTGTCGTGCAGCTGGTCGTGGCGGGCTCCTTCTATTGCGTAATAGGTGCCCATTGTTGGATTGCGTTCCAACGTCGCCGCGAGAAATTCATCGGCAACTTCCTCGATACTTCGATGTGCTGGTTCAGACGTGGGTTCGTCGGAGCTACATGCCGCCAGCAACAGCATGGCGGAGGACAAGATAGAAAGCACTAAGATGTTGGTTCGACACATTGGAACGACAATCCCGATTTATCCGTTGAGCGGCACAGTATAACGAGCTGATGGTGTAATCTATACGCCACCGAATCCAGCGCATGACCCTGTAGCCGAAGTCGTCATTTTCATTCAATAAGAACATTACGCAACCACGTTAGGGACTCCAATGCTCAAAGTTGAAGAGCTCTCCAAGAATTACGGCGACTTCGTCGCGGTGGACAGAATCAGTTTTAGTGCAGGCAAGGGCACCGTCTTCGGCTTGCTGGGCCCCAATGGTGCAGGAAAATCAACTGCGATCAATTGCATTTCCGGTTTACTGCAACCGACCTCAGGCCATGCGTCCGTTGCGGGACACGACACCGTCTCCGATGGCAAGGCCGCCCGGCAAGAACTCGGTGTGGTTCCGCAGGATCTTGCCTTGTACGAAGACCTCTCCACGGTCGAAAACCTGCGTTATTGGGGCAAGGCATACGGTCTGCGAGGCGATGCTCTCGACGCGCGGGTGGCCGAGGTGCTGGAGCACATCGGCCTGGCGGATAGAGCGAAGGATTTGCCCAAAGAGTTTTCCGGCGGCATGAAGCGCCGCTTGAACTTTGGCTGTGGCGTTGTTCACAAGCCGCCCGTAATTCTGCTGGACGAGCCGACGGTGGGCGTTGACCCTCAATCAAGAGCGCGTTTGTTCGACCTGGTAGAAGCGGAGCGCGACGCTGGTGCCTGCATTCTGTACACAACGCACTACATGGAAGAGGCGGAGCGGCTCTGTGATTCGCTCGCCATTATCGACCACGGTAAGATTATTGCTCAGGGTACAGTCGACGAGTTGCGGGCCAAGCTTGGCGCACGAGATATCCTTCAGCTCACCGGCAATTTCCCGCTGGACGCAACGCGTCATGCCATAGAGGCACTAAGTGATAGCGGCAACCATGATCTGGAGTTCGTTAGCCAGGAACAACAGAGTATTACGCTAACGCTTTCACATGCGTCGCAACATTTGCCTGCAATTTTTGACGCGGTGTCAGCTGCTGGTGGGAACGTTAGTGAGACCAGCCTGCGCAGCCCTAATCTCGAAACACTCTTTCTCTTGCTTACCGGCAAAGAGCTGCGCGAGTAATTTATGAGCTTCGCGCTGTCGTCGTTCAAAAAAGACATTGCGCGGTGGCGGCAGGACTGGATGTCCACGCTTATCTGGCTTGCCATTCCGCTGCTGATAGGCGGGTTAATTACGGCATTGATGAGCGGCCAGGGCATCAAGCCTCATGGCACTTTGTTATTACTGGATCAGGATGAGTCTTTATTCAGCGAGTTTGTTGCGGGTGCCTACACCGCGGGTGAACTTGGGGAGCTGATCTCGGTTGAGAAGATAAACCTTGAAGATGGTACGGCAAGAATTGAAGCGGGCGAGGCCAGCGGTTTTCTGATTATTCCTAAAGGATTCGGCGACGCGTTTCTTAACTCGGAATCAGTGACGCTTACGCTGAAGACCAATCCGGCACAGACAATATTGCCGGGAATTATCACCGAGGTTACCGAGATTCTTCTGGATGCCGGGTTTTATCTGCACCAGTTGTTTGGTAGCGAGATACAGGCCATCAAGAATTTCGGCGACAACCCACCAGATGCACTTGTCGCGGCGATGGCGGTCACGCTGCA
This sequence comes from uncultured Woeseiaceae bacterium, assembly GCA_964439125.1. Lineage (GTDB taxonomy): Bacteria > Pseudomonadota > Gammaproteobacteria > Steroidobacterales > Woeseiaceae > UBA1847. Next base: position 2,844 of record CAYTNO010000151.1, read on the forward strand.
AAACAAGTTTGAGGCGGTTGCGCCACAATTGTATCCGCCGGTTATCGAGCTCAGCATTGTCGAGCCGCCGGAGTCCGATCCGGGCATACCACTAGCCGTTCTGTTCATGCCCGGCATCATCGTTATGGCGGTCATGTTTTCGGCAAACGGGCTTGCCAACGACTACTGGCGCGAGCGAGAACAAGGAACCTTGCGGCGGCTTGTGTACGCGCCGGGAAAGCTCGGTAGCTTTGTCGCTGGAAAGGCGCTTGCAGCCGCCGCCATTATTAGTTTGATTGGTGGTCTAACGCTGGCGCTCGGTCTTCTGTACCACGGAATTTCATGGGCGAAGCTGCCATCGTCATTGCTGTGGATTGCGGTATCGGGAGTCGCATTGTTCGCCTGGCTATCGTTGCTGCAAATGTCTTTTAATTCGCGGCGATCTGCGAATGTCATTTCGTCGATGTTGTTGTTTCCATTGCTAATGGCCGGCGGTAGTTTCTTTCCACTTGCCGTTTTGCCTGGCTGGATAGCAGTTATCGGGCGTGCAGCACCAAACGGGTTCGTTACGGACAGGCTCACGGCCGAAGTTACAGCTGTTGGTACCTGGGTTATCGAGCCCGTTAGCTGGTTGGTCGTAATTGTTGCCGCTGCCGTCGGGCTTCTCGCCTGTGCACTGCGTCTGCGAACCGGATTCGCGCGCGCATGAAAAACGCGATTTTCATTGCCTGGCACGACGTGCGTTACCAGTTGCGGCAAAGCGGCACGATCGTGTGGTTGTTCGTTATGCCGCCGATCTTCTTCTACTTCATCGGCACAGTAACTACAGGCTTTTCGGGCACGATAGCCGGCGCAAGCTCTGCAGCGGTTGTCGTTGTGGCGAACGAACCCGGTTTTCTCCAGGAGCAGATAAACTTGCGCCTGACGGAGAATGATTTCGTGCCGGAGTGGCGTACAGAGGTCGTTGCGGATGCCGACGGAAACCTTCCTGACCGTGTACTGACGTTTGGTGACAATTTGAGTGACCAGGTTTTAGCGGGCGAGTTGGTCGCCGCGAGTTACGAAACCAGTGCGTCGTCGATTTCTCGGCAATACGAAGTCATTCGCATGCAACGAGGCTTGTACACAGTGCTTGCGGACATTGTGGCGGCCGACAGCAAATCGGACAGCCCGTTGTCGGCAGAAGCACTTTCCAGTCTCAACGCGGAAACTCGCATATGGCAGCTCGATGCGTCGACGGCTGGCCAAAGACAGGAAATTCCGACTGGTTTTGACCAGGCAATTCCCGGCATCGTCGTGATGTTCACATTGCTCGTATTACTCACCAGCGGTAGCTCAATGCTCGTGATCGAACGCACGCAGGGCCTCTTGCGGCGACTTGCATCGGCACCGATGACACGCACCGAAGTAGTTGCAGGCAAGTGGGGCGGACGCATGGTTCTCGCCACGCTACAGATCGGCTTTGCTGTTTTGATTGGCACCTACGTATTCAAGATGCAGTGGGGGCCCGACGTGCCCATGATCATCATCGTCCTCGCTTGCTGGGCTGCGTTTTGCGCCTCGGCGGGTTTGTTATTGGGCAGCCTGGCACGAACTGATTCTCAGGCGACCGGGTTCGGCGTGCTAACGGCCAACGTGCTTGCTGCTCTCGGTGGTTGCTGGTGGCCTATCGAAGTTACGCCAGACTGGATGCAGAGCCTGCAAAAGCTCATGCCGACGGGTTGGACAATGGACGCGTTACACAAGCTCATTAATTTTGAAGCCGGTGCATTTTCCGCATTGCCGCATGTGGCAACATTGCTGGTCGGCACATTACTTGTCACAGCATTAGCTATCAACAGGTTTAAATACGAATGAAAAAAGTAGCGATAAGCAACTGGGAAGATCTCAAGGATCGCACACCGGCTCATGCTCTGGTCGCAGATGTCGATCTTGTCATTGTTCGCTTCGACGATGAAGTATCCGTCATGTATGGGCGCTGCGCGCATCGTGGCGCGCTGATGTCGGATGGTTTTGTGAAAGGAGATAACCTGATTTGCGGCGTCCACTTTTGGGACTATCGTCTTGATACCGGTGTCAGCGAATACAATCACAGCGAAACTCTGCCGAAGTTTAATTCGTGGGTCGAGAAGGGCAGTGTGTGGGTTGATCAGGACGAGATCAAAGCGTGGTCTGCGGCGCATCCTCAGCCTTACACCCGTGATTCGTATCAGGGTGTTTATCAGGATCACACCGGCAGCAGCGACGAACCTCACGTCAAACTTATTCGCAGGCTGGCAACGGAAGGGCTGAGCAAACTTGGTCACCACGGTCCTGCGGCCGCCATGGGTGTGTCGCGAAATGAACTGCCCAAATGGGACGATATTCAGTTCGTCGTCGGTCAATTGCATAAGTTGCCGTTGCTCGATGAAGAAAAGGTGGGTACTGACGTCGTTATCGGCGCCAACGCTGGCAAGCCACTGTTACTTGATATTCCTCTATTCGTATCCGACATGAGTTTCGGTGCCTTGTCGGAAGAGGCAAAGATTGCGCTTTCCAAGGGTGCTGAGCTGGCGGGAACCGGTATCTGCTCCGGCGAAGGCGGCATGCTTCCCGAGGAGCAGGCGGCCAACAGCCGTTATTTTTACGAGTTAGCGTCTGCCCGATTCGGTTTCTCGTGGGACAAGGTTCAAAAGACCCAGGCCTTCCACTTCAAAGGTGGTCAAGGGGCGAAGACCGGTACCGGCGGGCACCTGCCCGGCAATAAGGTCAAGGGGAAAATCGCCGAAGTTCGCGAATTGCGCGAAGGTGACGCGGCAATATCACCGGCGCGATTCCCGGACTGGACGGAGCTCAGT
>CAYTNO010000152.1:0-5635 GCA_964439125.1 uncultured Woeseiaceae bacterium
GAGAAACTCGGCACGATCGGCGAATACACGCTTTTCGATTTCGGCGACCAGGTGAATATACTGTGCGGAGTTGTGCGGAACGTCCTGAAAGTAGTGATCAATGTAATCGCGGATCTTCAGGAGCTGGATTAGCGCCACGCCACCAGAGCTCGGTAGCGGCGCCGATACGATTTCGAACTCTCGCCAGTCAGCGCGTACCGGCTCTCGCCAGACGGCCTCGTAGTTTGCCAGATCCTCCATCGTGATCAGGCCATGGCCACGCTCCATCTCTGCGGCAATTAGCTTCGCTGTTTCGCCCTTGTAGAATTCATCAGCTCCGTTTTCGGCGATGCGACGCAACGTCGCTGCAAGCTCGGGTTGTTTATGCAATTCGCCCGTACGCATCTCGCCGAAGTAATCGCCAAAATTGGTCTTGCCCTCATACTTTTCGAGGCGCGCCTGAATGCCACCGCCCAACTTCTCCGGCACCTCGAATCCTTCTTCTGCGATGCGGATGGCGGGAGCGAGCAACTGCTTCCACGGCAATGTGCCGTAGCGTTTGTGCGCCTCCCAGAATCCAGCGACAGATCCGGGCACGCCGACGGCCAGGTGGCCGATCGTGCTGGCTTTCTCAACTACATCGCCGTGTTCATCCAGGTACATATCGCGATCAGCGGCTCGCGGTGCTTTTTCCCGGTAGTCAACGAACGCGTCCTCGCCGTTTATGTGGATCAGCATGAAACCACCGCCGCCGATATTGCCCGCCTCCGGGAAACTGACGGCCAGCGCGAAGCCAGCCGCGATGCCGGCATCCACGGCATTGCCTCCCACGCGCAGAATCTCCCCACTAACCTCTGCTGCGTACTTGTCGGGCATTGCGACCGCAGCGGTGCTTAGCTCAGCAGGCTGGTCGAGCGTGTCCGCCGCTTGCGGCTCTGGTGGCGCACAGGCGACCAGCAGGTAAGAGCAAATCAGGGATAACGAGAGAACGAGCTTTCGACGTTGCATGATATTTTCAATAAGCCTCAATGATTCCTCGAAAAGTATACATCGATTGATGTTCTTGTTGAGAACAGTCAGGTGCTCAACGGATTGGGTGGCGACGGGGACACGCTGGCATAAACAAGCCAATTATACTTCCGCCTCCCGAATGACTATCTTAAGCAGGATGGCCGAACAAACGAAACCAAAAAGGCTGGGCGCAGGCGCCCGCATCGGTATTGTGAATCCTGCCTATTGGCTGGAACCGGAACGCCTGCAGCATGCAGTCGGAGTCTTCGCGGAGCTGGGGTATGAGTTGGTACTCGGGAAAAGCACCTGCTTGAAGGAAAACCAGTATGCCGGCTCTGCCAAAGACAGGGCTGCCGACATCATGACGATGTTCACGGATGCATCGATCGACGCGATCATTTGCGCCAGGGGTGGCTACGGTGGCAACAGGGTGTTGCCCTTGCTGGATTATGACGTGATCCGTGACAACCCGAAGATCTTCATTGGCTACAGTGATATCACCGGATTGCTCACCTCTATCGCACAGCGATCCGGGTTGGTCACCTTTCATGGCCCCATGCTGAGCACCTTCGACGAGCAAACCATTCAATACAACCTGGATACCTTGCAGCAGGTATTGTCGGGGCGGAGTGATGTACCGATTAGGTCTCCCGCGGCCTGCCAGGCGCGCACACTGAAACCCGGAGTTGCGCGCGGCCCTGCCTGGGGCGGCAACCTGGTGGTGTTGAATTCAAGACTCGGTACAGATGACCAAATCGACATGCGCGGCGCAATTGTGTTCCTCGAAGAAATCGACGAGAAGCTATACGCATTTGACCGCATGATGTTGCACTTGAAGAATAGCGGTAGCCTGGATCACATCAACGGGCTTGTCATCGGTGAGATGCTGGAGATTGGCGACAGCAAAGTACCGTTCGGGAAGACCATTGATGAAATTGTCCTGGATGTTTGCGGTGACCTCGACATCCCCATCATCAGCAACTTCCCCTGTGGTCACGGAAGTTACCAGGCGACGTTGCCGGTCTCCCACGAAGTAGAACTCAATGCACTTGAAGAAGATCCTTTTATTCTGATCCCGGAAGCGCCGGTTGGGTGACAGAAAGCTGGCAGAGGAATAGCGAATGCTAAATTACATTTGGTTCGGAATGATGGCCATTGGCGTCGGTGCCGGAATTTACAACGGCAAGATCGACGCGGTAACAGAGGCCGCCATCGACATGGCCAAGGTGTCGGTAAATATTGCCATCGGCCTGATCGGCATCATGGCACTGTGGCTTGGCATCATGAAAATTGCCGAAGAGTCGGGCTTGATTAGAATCATCGCCAAAGGCTTGAGACCCATCACCATTCGCCTGTTTCCCGATGTCCCCGAGGATCATCCTGCCATTGGATCAATCGTGCTCAACATGTCGGCCAATATGCTGGGATTAGGCAACGCCGCAACGCCCCTGGGGCTGAAAGCCATGGAGGAACTTCAGGAACTGAACCCGCACAAAGACACAGCGACGAATTCGATGGTCATGTTCCTGGCCATCAACACATCCAGCGTCCAGATAATCCTGCCCGCAACGGTCGTTGCATTGATGGGAGCGTCGGCCAGCGACATTTTTATCACCACTATTCTGGCGACGCTGTTTTCAACCATAGCTGCCATCGCAGCCGTGAAAGTGCTGGAAAAAATGAAAAGATTTTCGGTAAGTGCGGCTCTCGGAGAAACGGAACCCGAGGATGACGATAATGATTGAATACATCGCACAGGGCATCAGCAGCGTCGCAAAATACATCATTCCCATTTTGCTCGTGGGCATTCCCTTCTACGCGTTGGCGGTAAAGAAAGTCAAAGTCTATGAAGTCTTTGTTGTGGGCGCCAAAGATGGCTTCACTATTGCCGTACGGATTATTCCGTACCTCGTGGCCATCCTCGTTGCGGTCGGCATGTTCAGGGCATCGGGTGCGCTGGACTTGTTATTGAACCTGCTGACTCCGTTTCTGAATCTCATCGGCTTTCCGCCAGAGAATCTTCCGTTGGCGTTGATGCGCCCCTTGTCCGGCAGCGGATCATTGGGCTTGCTGACCGACCTGGTTAACGAATACGGCGCCGACTCACTGACTGCAAAAATCGGCGCCACGATGTTCGGTTCTTCAGAAACGACGTTTTATGTGCTGGCTGTTTACTTTGGTTCTGTCGGTGTTGTTCGCAGCCGCCATGCCATTCCCGCCGGCCTGTTCGCGGATGCCGTGGGTGCGCTTAGCGCTGTCTATTTGTGCAAGTTACTACTGATTTGACGTCGAATCGCAGCTGATCCTCGGTACCCGTGAGGTGACACCCGTCAGCAATTCGTAGCCGATAGTGCCTGCCGCGTTTGCGATCGTATTGACGGACAAACCCTCACCCCAAAGGGTGACGGTGTCGCCGAGACGCACTCCTTCGATACCGGTCACGTCGATGGTGATCAGATCCATCGAAACTGCTCCAGCCAGTGGTGCAACGCTGCCATTGACGATTGTCGGTGTGCCGTCGGGCGCGTGGCGAGGATAGCCGTCGGCATAGCCGATCGCGACCGTAGCAATGGTGGTCGTGCTGCTCGCAGTCCAACGGCCGCCATAACCTACCGATTCCGACGCGGCTACCTCACGAATAGCGATGACTTCTGACTGCAGCGTCATCGCAGGCAGCAACTCACCAGCACTCGCGACGTCCTCCGCAAACGGTGTAATGCCGTACAGCATGTAGCCGGGTCTGTTCCAGTCTCTATGGCTTGCGGGACAAGCCAATATGGCGCCTGAGTTGCTAATGCTTTGCAACACACTCATGTCCGCGACGCAGGCGTCGAAAAGTTCCAGCTGGTGCCGGGTGAACGCACTCCCGGGCACATCGGCAGATGCGAGGTGCGTACACACAACGATGGAATCCTCGCAGTTATCGCTCGCACGCAAACGCGAAACAGCATCTGCAAGGCTGTCTGGCGCCAGCCCCAGGCGATGCATGCCGGTGTCGACTTTTGGCCAAACGAAAATTGGGGCAGGCAATCGTGCTCGCTCTAACTCTTCCAGCTGCTTATCGTTGTGCACGACAACCGCAAGTTTCTGCTCAGCGGCACATTCAAGTGCACTGATGCTGTTAACGCCCTCCATCACCAACAGAGGCTCGCTTATTCCAGCTTCGCGGAGCTCTAATGCCTCATCGATGATCGCTACAGCGAATGCGGGCGCGGCACCGCTCAATGCATGTGCGACATCTACCGCGCCGTGGCCATATGCATCTGCCTTGATAACGGCAATGGTTTTGGATTCTGGCGCCAGACGGCATGCCAGCGCATAGTTCGCCCGGATGGCGTCGAGGTCGACAAGCGCTTCGCATTTGCGGTGCAAGGATCAGTCCTCCACGACTCGCATGAGCTCCATGTCATGGAATTCAAAATCACTGTCACTCGAAACGGCTCGCATTAAAATTCGGTCAATCGTATCGGGTGTGTCCCCGGAAAACGTGACGTACGCATCTCCTTCGATTGATCTGTCTGCCCAGCGTGCGATGAACGTATTGCCAAGATACGGCTCAAGTCTGCCGATTAGTCGCGGTGATTTTTTTGCGCCTATCGAAAGCCCATCGCCGTCGAGCGTTACCGTGATGTCACCGAACCAGCGATCACGGTAAACACCAGCGTATGTGTCAAGTGTCGCCAGTACACGCCCGATCTCGCAGGTAGCACAGAGCGTTGGCACCTCCATGGCCGCCGTCAACTCCGGTTGAACATCTTCTTTATCTTCGTTTTCGATGTACTCGATCCAATCGACATCATCGATACCAAGATACGGCCGTATGATGCTGTACATCATCGCGCGTCTTGCCTTTCCTCCGGAACCATTGGTAAGAACAACAGCGCCGAGTTGCAGCTCCGGTATCAGGACAGCATACGAATGCCAGCCTGACAGACTGCCGGTGTGGGAGACCTCCCTGTAGCCGTGCACGTCCGCGAGGCGCCAACCAAGACCGTAGGCTTTGAAGTGGGTTCCATCGCGCTCAGCTGCCTGGCTACCAACACCGAGTATGGTGACTGGGCTCCACATTGCGTCACTTTGCTCGGCACTGAAAAGCTCGTCACCGGTTCTGGTGGTGCCATGATTCAGCTGTACCTGCACCCAGGTCAGCATGTCCTGCAAACTGCAACGTATGCCGCCAGCCGCCGCCGATGTATTCGGCTCTGAAACGATTCGGCTACGCTCAATAACCTGCAACTTACCTTCAATCACGCCATGTGGCGCTGCGATGTTTTTCATGTCACGTTTCGACATGCGGCCCGCGATGCATCTATCCGCATCCAGCGCGCCAAATATCCGTTCGTCGACGAACTCTCCCCAGGACTGCCCGGTAATTGCGGGAATCAGCTCACCAGCGATAATGTAAAAGAGGTTGTCGTACGCGTATTTGCTGCGGAAACTGCTGGCCGGCTCGAAGTAACGCAGATTGTGCAGGATGTCAGCCCGAGTAAATGCATTGGGCTCCGGCCAGAGCATCATGTCACCCGCATGAGGTGCAAGACCGCTGCGGTGCGTCAGCAAGTCGGCAACCGTAAATTCTCGTGTGACCCACGGATCGTACAAACGAAAACCCGGGATGTGATCGATGACTTTGTCATCCCAATTC
>CAYTNO010000153.1:0-5625 GCA_964439125.1 uncultured Woeseiaceae bacterium
CTCAGGTTCTGAGCAACCGCAGAGAAGCACTGTAGTGTCGAAGCGTAAGATGCATAAGTAACTCTTATGTTATACATAAAAAACAGTGAATATCCTTATATTACCCTATCGGTTACCGTGCAGGCCAACCATTCATTAGAAGGTATGCACGCATGGCACTCGACCAAACCAACCGATACGTAAATCTGGACCTCAATGAGGACGATCTCATCAGTGCCGGCGATCACGTGTTGGTTGCTTACCATATGAAACCAAAGCCGGGATTTGGCAACTTTGTCGAAACGGCTGCGCATTTCGCTGCGGAATCGTCGACCGGAACGAACGTCGAAGTCTCGACGACCGATGATTTTACGCGAGGTGTGGACGCGCTCGTTTACGAGGCACATGAGAGCAAGGAACTCATCAAACTGGCGTACCCGGTTGAGCTCTTCGATCGAAACATCACCGATGGCCGCGCGATGATCGCATCATTCCTGACGTTGGCAATTGGTAACAACCAGGGCATGGGTGACGTCGAGTACGCGAAGATATATGACTTCTATGTGCCGCCGAGGTACTTGCGGTTGTTCGACGGGCCGGCTACCACCATCTCTGACCTGTGGCGTGTATTAGGTCGGCCGCATGAAAACGGCGGCTTCATCGTGGGCACGATCGTAAAACCAAAACTTGGGCTGCGCCCTCGCCCGTTCGCTAACGCTTGCTATGACTTCTGGCTTGGCGGCGATTTCATCAAGAACGATGAGCCCCAGGGAAACCAGACATTTGCACCGCTCAAAGAGACCATTCCATTAGTCGCCGACGCCATGCGACGTGCACAGGACGAAACCGGCGAAGCCAAACTGTTTTCGGCAAACATCACTGCGGACGATCACTACGAGATGGTTGCTCGCGGTGAGTTCATCCTCGAGACCTTTGGGGAGTTCGCAGACCATGTGGCGTTTCTCGTTGACGGCTATGTCGCAGGCGCTGCTGCCGTGACAACCGCCAGGCGACGGTTTCCGCAACAGTACTTGCACTATCATCGCGCCGGCCACGGTGCAGTAACATCTCCGCAGACGCAACGAGGTTATACCGCTTTCGTACATTGCAAAATGGCAAGGCTGCAAGGCGCCTCCGGAATTCATACCGGAACAATGAGCTTTGGCAAGATGGAGGGAGAAGCAGCCGACAGGGCAATTGCCTATATGCTTGAGCAGGATAGTGCTGACGGACCCTATTACCACCAGGAATGGTACGGCATGAATCCCACGACACCAATTATCTCCGGGGGAATGAACGCACTTCGCATTCCTCAGTTCTTTGCCAATCTTGGCCACTCAAACGTTGTTATGACTGCCGGTGGTGGTAGCTATGGCCATATCGATGGCGCGGCTGCCGGAGCCAAGTCGATGCGACAGGCCGAGCAGTGCTGGAAAGAAGGTGCGAGCGTGTTTGAATTTGCCCGTGAGCACCACGAATTCGCGCGTGCCTTCGATAGCTTCACGAGTGACGCAGATCAGCTGTATCCGGAGTGGCGGCAGGAACTCGCGAAGACAGCGTAGCGGCCGACGCTACTTGGCGACGCTCACGGCGATTGGGTTGCGATGTCTTCCTCCAGGTGCCTGCGGCGTTTTAGCCACTGGTAAACCGGCCATGAGATCAGGGTCAATAACAAACCGGACACAGCCGACGTTGGATTGGTCATAGCGACAAACAGCGCGATTGCTGTCCACCCGAGGCCGCAGATTATTCCGGTCGCTGGAAACCCCCAGGCGCGAAACGGACGCTCTGTATCCGGCTCTTGTTTGCGCAGCCGAAATACGCCGGCGATCAGCGCGACGTACATGACCATGAACAGAATCGCGACGAGATTCAGCAAGAATTCGAACTGACCAACCACAATCAATAAAACGATCATTGCCCATGACAAGATCACAGCGCCAGCCGGTGTTCCTTTGTCAGTGACCGACGTCGCCCTGCGGGTGCCCAAGCCGTCGGTGGATAGAGAGTAGAGAATTCTGGAAACGATCATGTATTGGAGGTTGTGGTGCGCCAACAGAATGAAAACTGCGGCCACGATAATTACCGTACCGGTTCCAACACCGAATACTAGATCCAGCGCGCCAGCCAACGCGAGATCGTGACCCGCTAATGCAGACAACGGTACGCTGAGTACTATCGCCAGATTCAAGATCAGGTAAAGCGCAATAATGATGAGCGCGCCCTGAATACTGCCCATTGCCACTGCTCTTCCGCCCGATTTCACTTCCCCGCCGAAGTAGCTCGCGGCATACCAGCCGTCATACGTATACACGACTGCTGCGATCACCAAGCCCACCGCGGCGAACCCGGGAGAAGCAACAGCTCGATGTTCCTCAGGAGCGGCAACTGCGCCACCATTCACGAAGAACCCATAATATAAGGCCGCAGCCAGACCAATCATTATCAGGCCAATGCCAAACGAAGCGAATTTCTGAATACCGCCGCCGAGTTGCGTACCACCGAGTTGCAGGACTGCGAAACTGGTGGTTACCAGCAGCGCAATGACCGTCTGGTGAGGTGCAACCGATGGCACCAGCAACGCAAGATATTCAAGGAGTACCACAGCTTTTAGTGCTACAGACGCACAATTAGCAACCCAGTCCGTCCAACCGATAAGAAATCCGGGATATCGTCCGTAAGCGTGGGCAACCAGCGCGTAAAGGCCGCCAGAACGCGGTGTCATTGCGATGAGTTCGGCGACGACCAGCAAACTGACCAGAACAAATGCGCCGCAACCGATCCAGAGTGCCATGTAGGAAACAGGGTCGTTGAAAACCAGCGCGATTTCGCCCGGAGTTCGCATGATACCGAGGCCGATAACGAGGCCGACGCAGGCCGCGACCGAAAAACCTTTCCCCAGCAATCTCTGCAGAGATTGTCCCGCCATTAATACTCCCCCAAATCCGCGGGTTATCCCCCGCTGTATTTATTTACGCAGAACCGGCTTCCTGATTCCGCTCCGCTGCGATTTGATTCTGCACTTCTGTGAACAGGTCATCGCGAAGCCGAAGAATCTTGAACATCTCGACGACGGTAAAAAACGGAGCCGCCAGGTTCGCTTGTATCGGGTGTTTGACAAGCACTGGCATCGATTTCTCAACAGCGTGACCGACAAATTGCAGCACGTAGCCGCCGAAAAAGGTGGCAGCGGCAATTGTTCCAGAAACCGCTATCGGCTGTTCGCCGACCCAGGCCGACAATTGTGCGATTAGCAGCGCGAAAACCACAAAAACAGCGGCAAACACCTTATCCAGTGTCAGATAAAACAAAAAGAAGCCAAGCACCAATACATGCGCGAGGCTGATGGTAATGCCTGACACCTCGGTCTGTATCCACGTTAGCGGAATAAGGGCACCGAACATGATCGTCGGTATACCGATCATGTGTACGAAGATATTGAAGGGGTTTTGATGGGCTGCAGCGTAACCCGTCAGCATTTCCATCAATCTGTTGTTAGCTTTCATTTCGAAACCCCGCCTTGGTCTGCCCAAGAGACTAGCACGAGCCACTCATTTGCCGGTTATCCGCCATTGATTTGTAACATAATAGTGGGATACTAATTAATCGAAGCCGCTTCCGGCTTGCCCAGCCGTGATCACTGACATTGGGAGGGGAATCTCGTGGATATGAAATTGTTGACGTTGGTGCTGATCCTCCTGATTGCGATCTGGGTTTTAATTCGTATCAGGAAATCTTCCGGCACCGATCAGACCAAGACCACCGTCAAAGCACACAAGGGCAATGCGGTCTATCACGCGGTTTCGATAAAACTTTCCGGATATGCGTGTAAGGCCGCAAAAGACATGACGGGAAGACGTTTTCTTTCAACAGCCGCGCCAAAATTACCACTGCCGGATTGCGACGTGCTCGATTGCAAGTGCTGCTTCGCACATCACAAAGATCGTCGCGCAGCAAAAGATCGCCGCAGTCCGTTTGGCCCGGGCGGAATCGCCGGCGGCACTGGCAGATTCGAAGCGGAACAACGCAAAGGAGAGGATCGCAGAGCTAGCGACGATGAGGACTTCTACTAGAAATCCTCATTGCCGAAAATCGCATTTTGATCGACTTGCTAGTAGTTGTAGGCCGCTACAGTCTGTTCGTAATGCTGCAAATCTTGCTCAAACCGGGCCCGGTCGATGATCAATGACTCGATCTCCGCTTCCAGCTGCCCGATGTGTTCGGAAAGTTGCTTCAGATCAACAAGCAACAAGACGCGCTCTTCGGTCGTTGTTGCGCCACTGACCAGTGCAACACCCGTCGCAGCAGCGTTTTTTTCCGCCACCTCGAGCTCGTTTTTCTTGTTGTATATCTGTGAATTCGCTGCGTTTACGTTCGATCTCAATGTGTACAACTCGTGGCCCGCGCGGTATGCGTCAAGGAAACCAGCCTCCGATTCAACAGAACAAACACCGCGATACTGCCCACCGTTTACGCCGTAATCAAAACCACGGCCCGGCTGACAAAACTCTACAAGACCCTGGTCACGACCACTTTGATATGCACTGAAGTCCGGTGAAACACCGTGTTTCGCACAAGCTTTTCTGTAGTTGCCGAGTTGATCCGACGTGTAGCCACGCGAACCGTCTTCATGGCCAATAGCAAACCAGTCACTGGCCATGCACTCGTCCGCATTCATCGACGCGCAACCGCTAAGACCGATAACGAGACTGGCTACAAATATGTTTACCCACTTGCCACCCATGGCGAGTTCCTCCAATTTGATACAGTTTAAGTCTGCACCATTAATACAAGACCCAACCTGAATTGACGCTGAAAATTGCGGGCCGTAGCGCTTTCCAGACCCGTTCAATGTGACCTGCGTCACAGTGGCACGACGGTGTGACCGATATTCTGATCATTACGGAAGAAAAGCAGGATCACATGGATGGACATCCAGAGTTTCAGTGGTGCGGCGACCGTCGCATTGGCAAGCACAATTGTTTTCGTCCTGATCACCATTTCCTGGCAAATCATCGCCCGTAGCGTCGGATCCAGCCACAGCTTTGCTGACAGCATCATGCATGAAGCCGCGCAGCGCTTTCGCGACGAATTCGACAGGCTGAGCAGCAATCAATCGAACTACTTCAGCGCGGGTCTCGTATTTCTCGTGCTGTTCGCGGCCGCTTACACCCTTAACGCGGAGAGAATCTTCGACGGCTATCCGGTCTGGCAACTTAATATCTTCCTGTTTGCTCTCGTCGCCGTTGCCTTGATCATATCCGTTGATCTGGTGCGAACGGTATTGGCACGCCGCCAAATAAAGCTGCTGCGCGACGCAAACATTGCCATCGGTCACCAGGTGCAAAAAATTGCGGCTGGTTTCGGCCGCGTGTATCACGACGTTGAAACATCGTCAGGAATCATAGACCACATCATTGTCGGGCAAAGCGGTGTTTTCGCGGTTAACGTGTTTGCGCGACGTCCGTCAAAGAACGGCGAAGCCGTGCTTGATGGCAATTCACTGACATTCACGCCTGGCAAAGGGTCGGTTTCAATTGTCACGATGGCCGCGAATACGGCGGCACTTGAACGCGAATTTCGCCGACTACTGGATCATCGGGTTCGGGTCCGGTCAGTCATCGCCGTTCCGGGTTGGGAGGTTAA
>CAYTNO010000154.1:0-5593 GCA_964439125.1 uncultured Woeseiaceae bacterium
GTGTGTATGAGAATGCCGCCGTTGGTTTCGAGGGATCGGACTTCCTGAATCTTGTCGTTCGCCTCAATAGCGAAGAAAGCCCGGCCGACATGCACGCACACATCGAGTCAATTCACGATTTGGCCGGGCGCGAGCGCGGCAATGCGAAGCTCATATCTCGTCCGCTGGATATAGACCTGCTGCTTTACGATGATCTTGTTCTCGATGAGCCGCCGATGACGCTACCACGCGGGGATGTCCTCGAGTACAGCTTTGTTCTGCGGCCGTTGCAGGAGCTTGCCCCCGATCTTGTGCACCCGGTAACAGGGCTCACGATGACTGAACACTGGCAGCAGTTTGATCAGAAAGATCATCCGCTGCTGCTCTCGGACCTGGTACTTACCAGCCGATAGAACGCCCGCCATCGACTGCGATAATCTGCCCGGTCACGTAAGTCGCGTCCTTGACCAGATAAAGTACGCAGCCAGCGATATCCTCAGGTTGCCCAGCCTTTGCAAGCGGAATCTGCTTGAGAATGGATTCCCTGGTTGCATCGTCCATGCCATTTTCGGGCCAGAGTATGGCGCCGGGTGAGACGCCGTTGACGCGTACTTCGGGTGCGAGATCTTTCGCCAGTGAGCGCGTCAACATGGCCAGGCCCGCCTTGGCCGAGCCGTACACGGCGTGGTTCCGAAGCGGCCGCTGAGCGTGGACATCGATGAGGTTGATAATTGCACCACGAGCTTCACGCAGCGCCGGCAGTGCTGCCTGCGAGAGAAACAGCGGCGCCTTGAGGTTGCTGCCAACCAGATCATCCCAGTTCGCCTGGGTGATCTCACCCGGTGGCGTCGGGTAGAAACTCGACGCGTTATTGACGAGAACGTCCAATGTCCCATGCCAGGCGATGACCTTTTCGACAAGGCTCGGCAGTGCCTCAATATCGTTGAGATCAGCCTGAAACAGCGCGGCAGAATCTGGCCGCTCGGCGTTCAATCGGTCGACCAGCGCCTCTGCGTCAGCCGAAGACTTGCGATAATGCACCGCAATATTGGCGCCGTTGCGATGCAACGTTGTTGCTATGGCCGCGCCGATCCGCCGCGCCGCGCCGGTTATGAGTACCACCTTGCCATTTAGATTATTGGGCGACGTCATCAATTATCTCTCAAGAAAATTCGCGACAGGAAGACGGCATTCTGGAAGACTTCGAAGTCACTATGCAATACGAACAGCATACATCGTTGCCGGAAGCTGATCCCGAGAGCGCACAACATAGCGCCCGAGTCGCACAATACGTTCGCGACAAGATTGCGGCGGTAGGTGCTTGCATCAGCTTTGCCGAGTACATGCACCATGTGCTGTATGCGCCAGGCCTGGGTTACTACAGCGCGGGAACCACGAAGTTCGGTGCGGCTGGCGACTTCGTTACAGCCCCGGAGGTGTCCTCTGTTTTCGGCAGCGTACTTGCGCGCCAGTGTGCGGAGGTGCTCGCGCAGGTTGATGCACCCTCGATTCTCGAATTCGGCGCCGGTAGCGGCAAGCTGGCGGCAGACATTCTTCGCAAACTGTCCGAGCTTGGCGCCGTGCCCGATCGCTATTCGATTCTCGAGGTCTCCGCTGACCTTCGAGAGCGACAGGAATCTTTTCTTCGCGACGAGATCCCGGAGTTCGCCGACAGGGTGGTGTGGCTCGATCAACTGCCAGAGGAACACAGTGGTGTCATTGTTGCGAACGAGGTTCTCGACGCGCTGCCGGTCGAGAGGTTTGTCCGCCGAATCGGGCGCGTCATGCAGATTTGTGTCGCAGTTGACGGCGAAGCATTCAGCTTGGTGGAGCGCGATGCGCCGGAGTCTCTTGCTACCGCTGTCGCTGCCATCGAAAGCGACCTGGGCCAACCGCTGCCTGACGGCTACACCTCTGACATCTGCCTGGCATCCGCGGCGTGGGTTGCGGATCTGGCGAGCATCCTGGCAAAGGGCGCTGTTTTCCTCTTCGACTACGGCGTGAGTCGGCGTGAGTACTACGCCGACGAGCGGTCCGATGGCTGGTTGCGGTGTCATTTCAGGCACCATGCGCACGACGATCCGCTGATACTGCCGGGCATCCAGGATTTGACGTCCTGGGTCGATTTTACGGCTGCTGCAGAGGCTGCCGTGGCCGCCGGACTCGACGTATTGGGTTTCTCAACACAAGCGCAGTTTCTGATTGGCGGCGGTTTGGAACAGGAACTGGCCGATTTCGCAGAACTGCCAATCGACGCACAACTCAAATTGTCGGGGCAGGTTAAATTGCTTACGCTGCCCGGCGAAATGGGCGAGAATTTCAAGTGTCTCGGCCTGGGTCGAGGCGACATCATCGTGCCAGCAGCATTTAATTCAGCAGATCGGACAATGTCTTTATGAGTACACGCAATAGCGCTCGAGGAAGAACGTGACAGAAATTCAAATTATTGTTCTGGCAATCGTACAGGGGCTGACGGAGTTTCTGCCGATTTCCAGCTCCGGCCATCTTGTATTGGTGCCAGCGGCATTCGGCTGGACAGACCAGGGTTTGGCATTCGACGTGGCTGTGCACTTCGGCTCACTTGCCGCGGTATTGCTGTTCTTTCGCAAAGACCTTGCCGCACTGCTGCGAGGCGGCGTTCAAGTACTTGGTGGCAAAGTTGTGACGATCGAGTCGCGCCTGGCGCTCGGCATTGCACTGGGCACGATACCGGCTGCCGTCGCCGGCTTGCTACTCGCGGGTTGGATAGAAGCGAATCTCCGCAGCCCGAGTTTCATCGTATTCACCTTGTCTGGTTATGCCGTTCTGATGATTCTTGCGGATCGTTACGGACGCCGTGATAGAGAAATTTCAGGGCTTCGAATCAAGGACGCTTTTATCATCGGCTGCGCACAGGCTTTGGCACTGATCCCCGGCACGTCGCGATCCGGCGTAACGATAACGGCGGCGATGGCGCTGGGTCTCGAGCGTCAGGACGCTGCCCGGTTTTCGTTCTTGCTGGCGGTTCCTGTCATCCTGCTTGCCAGCGCCTACCAGCTTTTCAAGCTGATTAATGCGGACGCCCAGGTTGCCTGGGGTCAATTAGGTATTGCTGCACTGGTTGCAGCAATCGTTGCTTACGCGAGCATAGAATTTTTCATGAGGTTTGTTAGCCGTATTGGTCTGCTACCTTTTGCAATTTATCGGCTCGTCCTGGCAGCAGTCATTCTGTATGTCGTCTACTAGGTACTGCGCACTATTGTTACTGGCCGGTAACGCTTTGGCGGATAGCGGCGATTTCGCGGTCGGTTTCGGCGTAGAGGGTGATTCTGACGACGGCATCAGTACGATTCTTCTAGGAGGCGTGGGTCTTGGCGAGAACACCTGGCTGTCGGGCGGTCTCGCAAAAAGCTCTGTGGACCTGGTAACTGGAGACGATCTCGAATCGAATTTTGCAGACATCGAACTGGACCATTACTTCGATCCTGTCGGTATTCGTGTCGGTGTCGCCGACTGGAGCGGATCCGACATCCTGGAATCTCAGGACTGGCGCGCATCGCTCTACTGGCGCAACGAAAAAGTAATGTTGGCCGGTGAGTACGAGCTTCGTGACTTCGACCTGACAACGCCCGGCACCGATCTATCGCCAAGTCGCCAAATCACGTTTGATGCCAACGGCATCGGTTTGGCCGCCCGATTCAATTTGACTGAAAACACCAGCCTGAGCTTGTCAGGCAAGAAGTACGACTACAGCGTGCCTTTTCGGCCAATTGAGAACCGCGATGTAGTCGACCTGATTTCAGCGACGCGCCTGAGTCTGATTAATTCACTGGTCGATAATCGTGTCAGCGTATCGCTTGGAATTGATCAGGGTCAGAAACGCTGGGAATTGCAAATATCAAATTCGGAAAATATCGTCATTCAGACGCGAACGAAATCGGTGACGCTGCGCTTCCTGATGCCGATGTCGGAGAGAGGCGATATCGAGTTTGGCATCGGTCGCGATGACTCTGACCTATACGGTGAGGTGACGTTTCTGTCGCTGCACGTTTTCTTTTATGGCGGCAACTAGCGCGCTTTGCGGGATTCCCGAACCGCGGCGATGCGCGCGTTTCTGATCGCCTCAGGAATATCCTGGTCGGCGTTTGCCGCGGCGATACCGGCCGCATCTACCGAGCAGGCGGCTTCGTAGGCGCTGCGGAGGTGGGCTGCCTGCGGGTAGTCTCGTTTTTCGAACCCTGATCGTCCTCGTGCGTCGGCCTCGCAGGCTCGCAAGAACTGTTCAAATCGCTCCGGGCGGCGAAAGGCATCTGTTTTTTCCAGGACCCTCACGACGGTATCGTCACGCAGCTCGAAGGCGCGATGACAATGCGTGTGGTACTCGGCGACGATAAGCGCCAAATCGCGGCAGGCGCGCGGTACAGGAAGTCGTTCGGCCATCTTCCTGATGAGTTTGCAGCCACGTTGCTCGTGGCCGGGATGAGACGGGAGCCTCGCAGCTTCGGTCGTGGCCTTGCCCAGGTCGTGTACCAAGGCTGCGAATCGTACTTCGACATCCGCGCTGAGCTGTTCGGACGCTGCGACGACCATCATTGTGTGCAAGCCGGTATCTATCTCCGGATGCCACTTCGCGGGTTGCGGTACGCCAAAGAGCGCATCGACTTCAGGGAAAACGACGCGAAGCGCACCACAGCTGCGCAGTGCCTCAAAAAAAAGGCTCGGATTGGGGCCAGCCAGTGCGGCCTCGGCTTCTTTCCAGACTCGATCTGGCACCAGTGCGTCGACTTCGCCGTCCGCAACCATTTGCCGCATCAGATCCCGCGTTTCAGGCACAATTCGGAAGCCAAGATGAGCGAAGCGCGCAGCGAATTTGGCAGCGCGAAGTATGCGCACCGGATCTTCAACAAAAGCGTCAGAGACATGCCGAATCGAACGGCTTCTGATGTCCTTGAGTCCATCAAAAGGATCGATGATCTTACCGTCGGAGTCTTTAGCCAGTGCGTTAATCGTCAAGTCGCGGCGGCTCAGGTCTTCCTCAATGGTGACATCGGTTGACGTGTCGAATGCGAAGCCACGATAGCCGGCAGCGGTCTTTCGTTCGGTTCTCGCGAGCGCGTATTCTTCGTTGGTTTTCGGATGCAGGAATACCGGGAAGTCTTTACCGACCTGTTTGTAACCCTGGTCAAGAAGCTCGTCAGGTGTCGCGCCCACGACGCACCAATCCCGCTCTTTGACGGGTAGCCCAAGCTGTTCGTCACGAACAGCACCACCGACGAGGTACACTTGCATGGAGCGAGTCTAGCAAACAGGGGCGGCGATGAATCCGTTGATCGAAAAAAGGTTTGCCCGAATTGCTGTCCTGATCATCAGCGTGGCTTCCGTTTCGGGTTGCTACTACACGCAGGCGGTGCGTGGTCAGCTCGACGTAATGCGTAAGAGAGAGCCGATTGCTGACGTAATAGCAGACGTTGAAACTTCCAGCGAACTGGCAGATCGACTGCGCCTCGTCGAAGAGGCCAGGGCGTTTTCGGTCAGCGAACTGGGTCTTCCGGATAACGATAGCTATAGAAGCTATGCCGACGTCGAACGCAACTACGTGGTGTGGAATGTCTTTGCGGCTCCGGAATTCGAGCTT
>CAYTNO010000155.1:0-5543 GCA_964439125.1 uncultured Woeseiaceae bacterium
GCGTCCTCGGCGATGAGTGTCGCGACCGCACTCGGTACATTCATGCTCGGCGCCGGCATCGCGCCCACGCGCTGGCTGCTGGAGAAGTTCATGCCCGCCCCGGGCGAAGGTCCGAGCCGCGATGCGCAGGAGAAAGGCTCTTTCGACCTTCGTTTTTTTGGCAAGACGGCAGACGTGGAAAAACTGACGGTCAGGGTGACGGGTGATCGCGATCCCGGTTACGGTTCGACCGCAAAGATGCTCATCCAGGCTGGCCTGTGTCTTGCCCGGGACATCGGGAAAGAGGACACGCCTGGTGGCTTCTGGACGCCCGCAACGATCTTCGGCGATCGCCTTATCGAGCGGCTGCGCTGCGACGCGGGCCTGACATTCGAGGTGCTCGACGGCTGAAAGGAACATATCGTCTTAGCTAAGTGAGCTCCGGCTTGAGGCCGTGAAGCACGAGCAGGTAGAAGCTGACCATGCCGATGATTTTGTCATCTTCAAGAACCGGCGCGTGGCTGATCCCGAAGTCCTCGAAAAGTCGCGCGCAATATCGGACCTGCATGTCAGGTCTCACCATGAGAACCGGCTTCGCCATGACTTCGTAGACATTGACGCGCTCGGGTGCGCGGTCTTTGGCGAGCACTTTCTTTGCGATATCAGAAAACAGCAGCAGTCCGTATTCATCCTGGTCGTCACGGCGGCTGACAATCAGGCTGGTCGCACCGACCTTTTTCATGATTTTCAAAGCCGATAATACATCCATCGTACCGTCAACTTCCGTGACCTCTTTGCGCATGCAGTCGCGCACAATCCCCCAGTTTCGCGTGATCATATTTTTTCCTCCACAACATCACCTAACTCTTCGCTCTGGTGTATTACGCCGACCGCGTCTTCAACATCGATAAGTACAGCAATGCCCGTACCCGGTTTTGCATCAAATTCCCCGACTTCACCGATATGTTCGAGAATCTCACGACTCAGGTGCTGCTCAACAAGTAACAACACAACATCTCGCTGCGACGAAAGGGTTAGACCAAAAAAGGTCTTACTCTCTTTTATGCCTTCTCCGCGCGCGTTGTTGATGACGGTGCAACCTGTCGCACCTGCTTCGCGCGCCGCGTCCATGATGGCATCCGTTTTGCTGTCTTCCACGAAAGCAACAATCAATTTAAAGTGCATCCTATTCTTCCTTCTCAGGGTTTCGCGTTTCCGCAACGCGTGATCTCAAGACTGCCAGCTGCCCGTAAGCGAGCACCGAGATAATCGGAAACAGGCTTGCGAACGCTACCAGACCAAATCCATCAAGTAATGCGCTTCGACCGGGCACAGCCTCTGACAGGCCCAAACCGAGCGCGGTAATCAACGGTACTGTGACTGTGGATGTTGTTACGCCACCCGAATCATAGGCCAGGGGCACAATCAACTTCGGCGCGACGGTCGTCTGCAGAATCACCACGAGATAACCGGCCGCAATAAAGTAGTGCAGTGGCAGCCCGGCGATGATGCGGTAACAACCGAGACCAACACCGATGCCGACGCCAATCGCCACCGCTACCCGCAGGCCCCAGACGCCGATGGCTCCACCAGAAACCGCATTCGCTTTCATTGAAACCGCAATCAGTGCGGGCTCCGCGAGCGTCGTACTGAAGCCAATCGCACAAGCGAACACGTACACCCAGTAGTAATGATGCCAGGAGAGGCTCGACATCGTTTCTCCGGCGGTCTCATACAGGAATGCCGGGTCGGTCAGTTGCTGCGCCATTAACTTGCCCAATGGAAACAGCGTTTGTTCCAGGCCAAGCAGGAACAATCCAAGTCCAACGACGACAAACACAAATCCAACCAATATTCGTCTGCCATTCGCCAGTGGCTGTCCTATTACAATACGCTGAAAGGCGAACAGGAATATTACGATCGGCAAAATATCAACGGCGCTACGAAGAATTATACCCATTGCACGATGATCCCAAAAGCCAGCACAAACAAGATGGGGGTCAATGACGCAAAGGCGATCAGACCAAACCCGTCAGTCATCGCATTACGCCCCTTTAACGAACTCGCCAGTCCCACGCCAAGGGCGGTCACCAGCGGCACCGTGACCGTCGATGTCGTGACGCCCCCTGAATCATAGGCAATGCCGACTATTTCCTTTGGAGCGACTGTTGTCAGCAGCACGACGAGGCAATAGCCGGCGATGATCAAAAGCGGCAACGACCAGTTCGCCAAAATTCGTATTACGCCAAGAACCAGTGCTACACCGACAGCCAGCGCGACGGTCAGCCGCAGACCGAGTGCATAGCTGCGCTGTGCTTCGTCGGATGTTGCGATGGCACCTGCGTCTGCGGCAACTTGTGCCGCCTCGGCTGCGATGGCGATCAGTGCGGGTTCTGCGATTGTGGTACCGAATCCCAGCACGAATGCGAATGTGACCAGCCAGAACACGCTGCCCTTTCGTGCGAGAGCATGCGCAAGCGACTCCCCAACTGGAAAGAGCGCGAGCCGCAGGCCGAAAATAAAGAACGTGAGGCCGGCTACGATAAACAGCATGCCGGCAGCAATCGAAATGAGATCCGTGACGGGCTCGCGAAAGACAAAGAGTTGAAATGCGCTGATCACCAGAACGATGGGCAGCAAGTCGCGCAGGCTGCTCAGACCATCTTGAACGAGTGTAATCAGTGAATCTTTCAAACCAGCTGCGACCCGCATTTAGGACAGGCATATGACTGTACCAAGAAATCCTAACAGTGTTCATGCGCAGAGTTCGGGCGTACGAATCGCGATGGGCGCGCCTGGCAGAGCTGACGCACGATCAGCCAGCAGAAAAAGTGTGGGAGATGCGCCTGCAGGAAGACGATTTGGATATGATTGCGACGCATTGCCGCTAGAACGTTCTGCCCACGGTAATCATGCCGGCGGCAAGACCGAGTTGCGCGATTTCGACGAAGCCACGCTTGTGTCTGAAACCTATGGCCGGAATGACCGCCGGCGCGATCCCCAGGCCGTTGAACGGTATTTTGTCTTCGTAGGGCCCTTCGTAGCCGCGTAATAGTCCACCGGTTAGCTTGAAGTACCACCGATCCGACTCGAGAACTCGCCATTTCTTGCCGACGTATAGATACTGCGAATCCTGGCCGAACGAGTTGTCGAACAAGACCACACCCCACAGGCGGTCTCCCGTCATTCCGAACTCGAGTCCGACCATTTGCTGATCGTTGACATGGCCCGGTTCAGGATCAAAGTGTTTGGTGTAAAGCGAGGTATAGAAATAACGTTGCTCGCCTGCCGATTCCTGAGACGGGCTCAGAAATGAGTCGTTGTTGTCGGCCTGGGCCTGGGAAAAGGCGAGCAGCAGTGCCAGCGTGACAGAGGCTTTTTTCGTAGTCATGAAAGCACCACTGCAGCGAACGCCGTAAACATGATTGCGAGTGTTACCCAGTACAAAACCGGTCTGTCAGTGTCTAGTTCTGTTGCAGTCATTTCGACCTCCTGCTGATCAATGGCGTTTCGAGTCCTGCCTGAGGTTCTAGTCGACGTATTCAATTCGGTAACTCCTGGGTAGGCTCCGTCCTGTATTGGTCGTGATAGCTGAGCATTTCGACGATGCCTGCAGCCTCGTCTTTACCTTTGTCGTAGGCGTGACGTGTCGATCGCGGGATCGGCTGATCCAGCATCAGGCGAGAGATAGCTAGCGCCTGGTGGCCTTCGTCATCGAGCAATGTGTAGACGTACAACACCAGCTCCTGAACTCTGGCGTTGAGCTCGAGGTGTTTACATAGGCCTGTAATTAGGCCGCCTGCAATTGCGTGCCGTTCCTCTTCTGTCTGAAGTTCATTCAGGCAGAGTGAGCGCACCCATAAATGTGCGGCACGCGCAACAGCATCGACGGTCTCGAGCGAGTCGTCATTTGCGGGGCTGTTGGTGATCTTGCCGTTATCGCTTTTCATGGTCATAAATTAAGCGACACGCCGATTTATCTCTTGTCGAAAGCGGTCAAAGTCTGTTCAATACGACTCATATGCTCTATGAACCATCAACATTGGCGTCGGCGGCAGCCCTGGTGGCCACCTCGCTTAGAGAGGACTACGGCATCGACCCGGAGCCTGTCTATCTGCAGGCTGGTATCCCGTTGACACCGCCCGAGTCTCCTCAGCTGCGCTATCCGCTATCAAAGATGCGGAAGTTATGGAAGCTCAGCAGAGAGGCGTGCGGTGATGATGCTATTGGCCTGAAGACAGGCCGCCGTGCAAAACCGACGCATTTTTACGCGTTTGGGTATTCGTGGTTGGCGAGTTCCACGCTGCTCGATGCCATGCAGCGGCTTACCCGCTACACGCAGGTCTTGTCTACAGCATCAGTGGTAGTTAGCCTGACCGAAACAGATGACAGTTATGCAATAGCTTCGCTTTTCCCCGACCCGGCGAACGCGCCGCCGAAAGAGGGCATTGATGCTGGCATGACGGCGTTGCTGGCGCTGTGCGACGCAGTTGCGGAGAAGGAAATTCGCCCTTTGCGTGTCGAGCTTGCTTGCCCAGCGACATCGCATCCTGAGATTTATCGCGAAGCGCTTAGGGCGCCAATTTTCTTTGATGCAAAAGTTGGAGCAATTCACTTTGATAAAAGTCTTCTGCGCGAGCCATTACCGCGCAGCGCGCCGGACGTTGCCAAAGCGACGGACAGAATCGCTGACCAATATATCGAAACGCTGGAACCGCAGAAAGTTGCGTCGCAAGTTCGGCAATTACTCATCGCGCTGCTGCCTTCGGGCAAGGTGGATCAAGATCTCGTGTCCAGTCGTCTCAATCGAAGCACGAGCACGCTGCAGCGCCAGCTGAAGTCGGAGGGCTTAAGTTATCGGGATGTGCTGGAGAGTACGCAACGCGGTCTTGCAGAGACGTACCTGCGGGACAGACGATACTCACTGGCACAGGTTGCTTATCTGTTGGGATTTTCCGAGCAGAGCAATTTTTCCAGAGCCTTCAGGCGCTGGACGTCGATGAGTCCGAGGCAGTATCAGCAGTGGTCGGGAGAAAAATAGAAGAGGCGTCGAGCCAGTTTTTTATCTCTAGTACGCCGTCATTCGCGGCTAAGGAACGGAGCCACCATGAGTAGAAAAACCCTAAACAAGCGGGCGAACGCGCAGAACGGCTACAGTCGAACGAGTCTCGTCGCCGCCGTCGGGGTGCTAGTGATTGCCCTCGTGGCAGCGACGGTCCTTTATAAGGATGACAACGCTCAGTCCGCGCAAGGTGAGGATGCGGCGCGCCAGGCAGCCCTCGCGAGCGAACATTCGCCGGCTTTCGGCGATCCGGGTGCCAAGGTGCATATCGTCGAGTTTCTCGATCCGGCGTGCGGAACCTGTGCCCTGTTTTTCCCCATGGTTAAACAGTGGATTGCTGAGGTGCCGGGCGAGATCCACCTGTCGGTTCGCCACGTCGCATTTCATTCCGGTTCCGAGTACGCGGTCAAACTCCTGGAAGCGAGTCGAAAACAAGACAAATACTGGCAGACCCTTGAGGCTCTGCTGATGTCGCAGAGACAGTGGGTACAGAACCATACCG
>CAYTNO010000156.1:0-5543 GCA_964439125.1 uncultured Woeseiaceae bacterium
GGTCAGAAAGAGGAGCAACCCCGGTGGAAACAAGGCGTCAATGTTGTGAACGCTATGGTTGGTGAGGCTGTAGGCAAGCTCTATGTCGCTGAGTATTTCCCTCCGGAAGCCAAGGCCAAGATGGAGGAACTGGTTCAGAACGTTGTCGAGACCCTGGGTGCCAGCATTGAGGATCTGGAATGGATGAGCGAAGAGACGCGCATAAAGGCGAAAGAGAAACTGGCTAAATTCACGCCAAAGATCGGCTATCCGAACGAGTGGAAGGACTATTCGGCCCTCGACATCGATGCTGGAGATCACTACGGCAATGTCACTCGCGCTATCGAATGGGAGCATCAACAGGAGCTGGCAAAGTTGGGTAAACCTGTCGATAACAAAGAGTGGTTCATGACACCGCAGACGGTCAATGCCTACTACGACCCCTCAAAGAACGAGATTGTGTTTCCTGCGGCTCGTCTGCAACCGCCGTTCTTTCAGTTGAATGCTGACGACGCGATTAACTATGGTGCAGTCGGTGGCGTTATCGGCCATGAAATCAGCCACGGTTTTGACGATCAGGGCAGCCAGTTTGACGGCGATGGCAACCTCGTCAACTGGTGGACCGAAGGCGATAGGGCGGCTTTTGACGGGCGCACAAAAGTACTGGTTGAACAGTTCAACGCCTTCGAACCGGTCGAAGGTATGCACATTAACGGTGAGCTAACGCTCGGCGAGAACATCGGCGACCTGTCCGGTGTTGCGATGGCATATCGCGCATACATCAATAGCCTGAACGGCGAGGAACCGCCGGTAATCGACGGCTTTACGGGGCCGCAACGGTTTTTCATTGGCTACGCCATGTCGCGCAAGGGCAAATACCAGGAAGCCAGGTCGGTTAGCCTGCTGGCGTCCGATCCGCACTCGCCATTGGAATACCGCGTGAACGGTCCGTACCCCAATATCGACGCGTTTCATGAGGCGTTTGGGACGCAGGAGGGCGATGGAATGTGGTTGCCGCCTGAGGCGCGCGTCAAAATCTGGTAAGCGGCTAACCAATTCGACGTCGAGCGCATCCAATATGGGATGGTGGCAGTACTAAAACGACAGGGCGCACCCACACAGGCGGAGTTTCACGAGGTAATTTCGAGAAGCTCGGGTCGCTGGCTTTCCGCGTGCCTGAAAATTACACGTAACCGTGACCTCGCCGAGGATGCGGTACAGGACGCTCTCCTGAGTGCGTGGGACAAGCGCCAGCAGTTCGATCGATCTGCAAAGCTGGATACCTGGATCCACCGTATTGCTATTAATGCCGCCTTGCAGCTACTCCGCAAAGGCCGACCAGGGGTTTTCGAGCCGCTCGAAATCGAGGTCGAAAGCTCAGCACCGACACCTGACAGTATTCGAGCTGACGAAGAGCTAGGCCAAAGCCTGTCGATAGCAATGTCACACCTTAGTGAAATCGAACGTGTGTGTTTCGTTCTGAAACACCTCGAGCAATGGCGGCTAAAAGAAATCGCGGCGGAAATCGACACGAATATCGGCACAGTCAAGCAGGCGATTTTTAGAGCAGTGCGCAAACTGCGCGTGCGAATGGTAAGCCTGCAAAGTGAGATCTTATGAACGACGACACATTATTACTTTATTACTACGATGACGGGCTCAGTGTTCAGGAACGCCGCGACGTTGAAGCAGCGATTGCTGCCGACGAATCCGTCAGGGCGCGATATGCGGAGCTTCGGCTCCAACTGGATGTGCTTGATACTGGATCGGACGTTGCTGCGCCGACGCACATGGTGCAACGATGGCACGAAAGCATTGATCGCGCCGCTCAACGCGAGCATGTGCCAGCGCGAAGCAAGTCGAGCCCATTTAACGCGATGTCATTCTTCTGGGGCGCAGCAATTTCGGCGGCACTCGCCGTAGGTATTGGAATAGGCGTGATCATGTCGGGAAGTCCCGTACCGGTGGAACTCGCCCCCACAGTTGCCCTTGCGGATCCTGAGACGAGCTCAATCATGCCTGGTGCTTTCGCCCGGGGAATGCAGGTACATTTTCGCGATACGCAGCAGAATATTGCCGCGCTGTCTGGCGACAGCAGAGAAGATCGCACACTTCTGGTCATGCGGATCATCCAGCAAAACCGCCTTTTTGAGCACGCAGCCGAGCAAAATGATTCGGCAGGCCTGGCAAGGGTACTGCGTGCTTTTGAACCCATTCTGCTGCGTCTGGCAGCTGACGATATTGCGCCCGAAGATGCCGACGCATTGCGCCGGCAACTCGCGTTTGAGCTCAACGTCATGCTAACCAAACTTGAACGTGACACATCCAAAGAGACACACAAGACCTAATTGAGGCATCCGAACATGCGCACCTATACAAGACTGATTTTTATTTTCTTCGCTTTGATTGCAGCGAACTCAGCTGTCGGCCAAGACGGCGACGACATAAGGGACGACGAAGCGCTCAAGATGGTGGCGCTTGAAGCATTGATGTCTGCGCCATCGGAACGTGCACTGCCCATCGTTATCAGAGTCCTCGAAGGTACTGGCAGCGACGAAATGAAAGAGGCTGCCCTGTTCATTTTGAGCCAGATTGATCATCCGGACGCCGGCGCGCAGCTGCTGAATATGGCACAGAGCGCAAGCGGCGAATTGCGTCTCGATGCAATTCGCATGATCGGCATCAGTGGCGGCGACGCAGTCGATAGCCTGGCCGCGATTTTTGATTCTGGTGACTCCGATGTTCGCGAGGCGGTTCTCGAAGCTTATATGATCGCGGGAAATAGCCAGGGGCTTTACAACATTGCGGTAAACGCAGAGAACAATGACGACTTCGAAGCGGCGGTCGAAATGCTCGGCGCCATGGGCGCGAGCGACGAACTGAGCAAGATCCGGGCAAGCGCGGGCGTATCTGATGCGATCATTACTGCCTACATTATTTCTGATGATGCCGATGCAATTCGAGAACTCGCACTGGATGACAGCGACCTCGAGCAGCAAGCGAACGCGATCGAAGCTCTGGGTATTGTCGACGCCGACGATGCAGAAGTGCTATTGACGCAAATTTATCGGGATTCAGATTCGGAGTTCATTAAAGAGGCTGCCCTCGATGGCCTGCTCATCGGTGATTTTGACGACAGCGTATTGCAACTGTATCGCTCCAGCACAAGCGTCTCCGAAAAACGCGAACTACTTCAGCGGCTGGTCATGATGGACAGCGATCAGGTAATGGACATCATCGACGAGACATTGGCGGGTGATCAGTAATGTCCGGTCCGACACGAGTCCGTGGACTGGGAGTGATCGCACTCATGGTGATCGCCTGCCTCGGCAATGAGACGATCGCGTCCAGCGTGTTGGATATCACCGAAGATGGATGGCACACCTGGCGTGCACCAGCGATAGAGAACTCAAAGACGATGTGTTGTTTCAGCTGGACCGGGTCGGGCGCTCGTCAACGTATTTGCGACCTGGATCGCGGTCACGGCAACTACAGTTCATCGAGCAGCATTGCGAGGTATTCGGGCGAGATCCAGGTCTATGTACTCATTGAGGCAGGGCAGGCGAGCAAGATCTCCGTACTCAGTCCGCAATGTGAAGTCGTGGCGAGCACCGAGATCAGCGATCTCGGCTCGGTTAGCGCCGACGACAGCATCGATTGGCTTCGGCCATACATCAACGCCAGGTCAGATGTCGCGTCTGACGCGCTTGCTGCAATTTCGCGGCATTCGGGAAACTACGCGTTTCAGGTACTCACCGAAGTCGTAGAATCAAATGCCGATTACGACTTCCGTGAAGAAGCTATTTTCTGGATGGTCATGTCGGAGACCGAAAACGCGTTTGCCTACATTGACCGACTCATCATGGGCAAGTGACTCAGTGGCGCAGGACTATTTTTCCGGCTTCCACTGACCCTCGATTCTCTTCGGCACACACTCCATCGTGACGTGTTTGTCGAAAATTCTGTTGCTCTTGAGGTTGTTGTTCTTTCTGACTATTTGTTTCGCATTTTCGCATGCAGCCCTGCCTTCGAATTCCTGAGAAAACATATCGGCAGAGTTGTCTTTTGCCAAAAAGATCATGAGTATCCAGATTTCCATATTGAACTCCCGGTGACGTCAAAGGTGGCGCACAGGTGGCTGGCCTGCGCAACAACACGGCCTGACTCAATCCTGTGAGAGCTATGCGTAGTGAGGATAAACCGGCTGATACATGTATTCATGTATGTCAGCGAGAATGTCGTCTGGCTCTTCTTTGTCGGTGAGCCCTTCGTCATACGCGATCTTCGCAACGTCGTGAGCGATGAGCGCCGAAACCTGGCGGATCCTGGTCAACGATGGATAAATGCGACCTCGTTCAAGGTCCGACTCGGTAACCTGGCTGGCGAGCGAATGCGCCGCTGCAAGAAACATCTCATTTGTAACAGTGCGAGCTCGGCTGACAATGACGCCCAGGCCAACGCCGGGAAATATGTACGCGTTGTTTCCCTGCCCGGGCACAAATGTCTGGTTGCCGATTTTGACCGGATCAAATGGGCTGCCGCTGGCGAAAATGGCACGACCTTCACTCCAGTTATAAGCTTGTTCCGCCGTGCATTCTGCCTGCGACGTCGGGTTTGAAAGGGCGAATATGATCGGTCGATCGTTGAATTCCGCCATTGCCTCGACAACCTCTTTGGTGAATGTGGAAGGCTGCCCCGATAAACCCAAAATGGCGGTCGGCTTCAGGGCTTTGACGGCCTGCAGGAAGTCGACAATATGGTGATGCGGGTGTGCGTAAGGCAATTTGTGCGAGGCCATATTGTCGCGGCCCTGAACCAGTAGTCCCTTGCTGTCGACAAACCAGCACTGCTTGCGACCCTCTTCGGGAGCAATACCCAGCTCCGCCAGCGCTGCAACGAAGGAGTCTGCGATGCCGATGCCAGCTTCGCCGGCACCGAGGAATAGAATCTTCTGCTCCTGCAGTCTGCTACCCGTAATACGCATCGCGGCGATGATGCCGGACAAGGCCACCGCGCCGGTTCCCTGGATATCGTCGTTAAAGACGCAGGTCTTGTAGCGATATTGTTCAAGGAACCTGAATGCATTGCTATTACCGAAATCTTCGAACTGGATCAATACGCCAGGGAAGACTTCGTTGGCAGCCTCGATAAATTCCGCGACAAGTTCATCGTACTCTTCGCCGCGCTTTCTGCGTCGCTCAAGTCCGTTGTACAGGGGATCGCTAAGCAATTTTTCGTTGTTTGTACCGACATCCAGCATTACCGGCATGCAATGCGTCGGATGAATGCCTGAGCACGCTGTGTAAAGAGCCAGCTTGCCAATCGGGATGCCCATTCCTTGTGCACCCAGGTCGCCGAGCCCGAGTATTCGCTCGCCGTCGGTCACGACCATAATCCGCGCTTCCTTGTGCGGCCAGTTCTGCATGATTTCCTTAATCTTGCCGCGATCCTGCAGTGACACGTAGAACCCTCGTGGGGTTCGATAGATATGTTGAAATTCCTGGCAGGCCTTGCCCACAGTTGGTGTGTAGATGATGCGGCAATCATCTCCTTTCTGGGGAACG
>CAYTNO010000157.1:0-5438 GCA_964439125.1 uncultured Woeseiaceae bacterium
ACTGCGGACTCTGACTCCGCCAACCAAGGTTCGAATCCTTGTCCCCCAGCCAAAAACAGATGCCCCCGCAAGGGGGTATTTTTTTGCAGGGGACATGAGGATGAGAACCTTATTCTACGATAAGCCGACCATCATCAGTATCTGGGCCCCAGGGTCTTCGTCAAGAACCAGATACATCGCCAATGCGGCCATCAGGCCGTGGGCAAGCCCGACCGCCCACAAGTTCGAAAAGCGCTGATAAATAAGCGTAAAGAAAAAGCCGGCCAAGAAGGTCAATGCGACGAGTTCCAGTCGTGGGAAGTGTGACAATCCGAAAAGCACGGCGGCCGTTGCGGCCACAGCAACCGGACCGGAGAGGATCGTTCTCAAATTTCTCGCTATGAAGTTTTGTAGAGCAAACTGCTGAACAACGCCATAGATCGGATACAAACCAACGGTTACCCAGAAGCTAGCCGGGATTTCAACAGATCCTGTGGTGGCAGCCAGCCCGAATAGTGCGAGTGCACCAAATGCGGCAAAACCAAGGTGCGCGACTATGGCTGGAGCAAAGTTGTCAGTACGCATACCCCATGTACGAAGAATGCCGGGTGATGTCCGGACTCGCCAGACCACGTAGCCCACGAACACCAGTGAAATGGCGGCATTGCAGAGTCTCGATGTCGTTTCTGAAAAGACGACTTCCGCCGTAACGTGAATCGCGCCAGCTGCAATTATTGACACTAATTCCCAATAACACGGGCTGTTATCGCAGCGGTCACCGTTCATTCAACAGACCATACAGTATGATCATCGTACGTAGGCTCATGTGTGGTCCCGAGGTATAATGCCGCCGAGCATATTCTCCACATTAACAACGGATACAGGCGGCCAATATGATTCGTGACAGCAAATTTTGGATATCGATGGCAGTGTTCCAGGTGTTCTTTGCGTACGCAGTATTTGCGATTACCCGAGATTACTACGAAGTCGACGTGCAAGAAAAAACCTCTCGCCCATCGTCGATAGTCCAGTCCACACCGGTTTGGCCCAACAGCATTTCAGAAGCCGAAATTGATCGACTGAGCATGCCAGGGCTCGGGGATCTGGCGCCTCAAGACCCGCTCGAGATTTATCGCCAGGCGGAGCAGTTTTTTGCCAATAAACAGTACGAAAGGGCGGCTCAATCTTATGAGCAACTGCTTGCATTTAGCCCAAACGATGCGGAAATTTATAACAACCTGGGTCTCACCTTGCACTATCTCGGCAGATCCAACGAAGCGCTACAACGTCTCAATGAAGGAACCTCTGTTGATCCGGAGAACCAAAGAATTTGGCTGACGTTGGGATACGTTAATAGCCAGTTAGGCAATACCGAAGAAGCTCGCTCAGCCCTTACAAACGCAACCCAAATCGGAAGCGACGAATCGATCAAACGATCTGCTCTGCAAATGCTCGAAGCTCTTCCATAGCAAAAAAAGCGTAGTAAAGGGTACGGGTTTAAGCACTGAGAGCTACTTGGTTTCGACCCCATTCTTCGGTTCAGCGCGGTGCTGCAATAACGTGACCACGGATCTTTGCCGCGACGACACCATTTCCGAAGCGATCCAACAAAGTCCTTGTCGCGCTCTGTCACTTTGCTGCTTTCCTTTGGCGTCGGATCTGGTTCAAGAAAAACCCCCAAAAAGGTATCCGGCCCCAATTACCACACCAATTACCAAAAAGGTATCCGGCCCCAATTACCACTCACCCGAGCTACGCTCGTTAACTGTTCCCCAACAATTAGGGATGCTCTCGATGTAATTTCGCGTCATGCGTTTTGAAGTGATCGCCGAACCAGCGCTCAAGGTCAGTGGAAAGCTGCGCTTCATCGTATTCGCCGTCGTCTTCAACCTCATCCATGATGTCGCGAAGTTCGTCGAGCAAAGTCTCGTGGTCTTGTTTGTGCTCAAGCAAGGCCGGGTAAAGTGATGCACGCATCATTTTTTCTTCGAGCGCAAAGTGAGAAGCAATCTGAGCGAAAATTTCGCCGAGTGATTCGATGACCGCATCGCGGCCTGAGCCAGGTCGGGCCGCGGCGTGCAGACTGTTTATCAGTTCTATCAGCTCTCTGTGCTCGAAATCGACTTCGGCAACACCGACGCTGAATTCTTTTTTCCAGGTTATCAGGCTCATCGAATACTAAAGCCCCCTTTCTCGGGTTTGAACGTGATTGTACGATAACGTCCTGCGGCGAAGTTAACGTCTTCTTCGTAAGCGTAGTCCCATCCGTCGGTACGTGCCGTATCCCGGATTCGTGTGCTAATGCGATGTTCGCCCGGTGCCAGATCAAAGCGCTCATACACGGAAGACAAGCCATCCCCCCACAGCCCGGATGGTAGTGCTTCAATGCGCAAGGCCGCGTTGCCGTCGACATCAAGTTCAAAAATTAATGGCAGGCGCTGCCGCTCGCAAAGCACAGAACGTCGCATATTCGGCGCGAGCTCAGCGATTTGCTGCGGCGTCAGCTTTACACAAGGTTTGACGTGGTTGGCCGCGTGACTCAAAGAGACTTTTACGGCAGCCACGTCAGGCGACGCGTAGTGGTAGCGGGGCCAAAAGGAAAGATAACCGACCGCATACGCGAATCCTGCGTACAGGACGATCTGCAGAGCTGCTCGGGCCACGTTACGCATTTCGTGAGCCTCGCTTAGGTGGCGGTAGCTTGCTCAGCGACTCGGTAAATTCTGCGAATTCTTGTCTGCGCCGTCGCGCGCTGCCCTGTGGCAGCCAGCTAAGGCTCAGCCGCTCTCGTTGTACTCGTTTGCGCAAATAGGGGTCACGTTCACCGGCGACGCGCTCTTTGGTCCAGCTGTCACCCAAGCGATAGAAGCAGTCGCCCTCGGCACATCCCGCGAGCATGACGCCGTCTGCCAAATCGCGTGATAGCGCGAAGTCGATGAATGCTGGTGGCAGCATGGCGACGCAGGGCATGGTAATGACCTGCGCACCCATGTCGCTGAGTGCCGCTGCGTTGGCGGTGTTGCAGGTGTACACCAACACTCGTGGAGCGTCCCCGAATCGAGCAGAAGCCTGTACCGTACGTTCTCGTAACTCAGACATCGGCTGATCCGGTAACTCAATGCCTGCCACGATGGCTGTCGCGCGTCGAAACGGCGTGGCGGTCGGGCACGCGCCAACACAAAGTCCACAACTCATGCAGAGGTTTTCATTGACGACAGCTTCAGTGTCATACGCCGTCCCGTCACTGCGTGGTTCCATAGTGATAGCGCTGAATGGGCAATCCTCGGCGCAGCGGGCGCAGCCGTTGCAGTTGTCGAGATTGACGACAGCCGCGGGCGTCGACTTTTTCGGTGGTATCCAGGGAAGCAGTGACAGGAAAATCGAGCCACCAACCAGAATCAACCACAACTGGCCGCCCGGAATGAAATCAAGAATCGGGTACGCCGCGAGGTAATACCAGTCGAGGTTAAGCGCCGCGGGAACAACGTCGAGGTCGGCAGGTCCCTGGCTGACGGCCGGGTAGACGAGCGACAGGACGAGCAGACTTATCGCAGTACCTATTGCCAACGGTCGCGGCGGATTGACTCTGGCCCTGGCGTGTCGCTGGATATGCAGCCACATCAGAAACAGCATGAACAGCGGCGCGAAGATATGCATGAACACCATCAGTGTGAAAAACCGACCGCCAAGGGTTGTGCTGTTAAGAAAGTTGTTCGCGATTGGCTCACCAAAAAACGGCAGTGTGTCCAACCACTCGGTGGTCGCGATGGCGATGTACTGAGCCAGCTTGTCCCACACCAGCCAGTAGCCGGTGATACCGCACATGTACACGAACCAAATCAATGGCACGCCGGTTATCCAGGCGAAAAACCGTCTGCCGCGAAGACGGTCCAATGAAAACTCACGCAGTATGTGCAGGAACATGACGATAATGAGCGCATCGGAAGCATAACGGTGAAGGCTGCGCATGACGCCGGCCGCGTACCACTGGTCGTGCGTTATATATTCGACGGATGTATACGCGTCGGTGATGCCGGTATCGAAGAACAGGTACAGGTAGATGCCGGTACCCGCGACTATCCAGAAGAAATACCAGCCCAACGCCCCCAAATTGGCGAGCGGACTGTTGCGCTGCCCGAAGCTCCAGTCAAAGACCGTCTCGGCGCGTGCAAACAATAGTCGAATAATGCGTTTCAGGAACGCCATCTAATGCCCGTCACCGCGCGCGGCGCCACTCGGTAATAATAAATATCAGAATGGCACCGAGGCAGAGCACGCCTACCAGTATCGTCATGAAAATGGAGTAGTCGAATTTGTAGCGGCCACTATTGGGATCATAGACCGTACAGAATAACTTAAAAGTATCCAACCAGTGGTCGACAATGCCCGCGTCGCGTGGCGTGTTGAACACCAGCTCTTTCAGCGGTTCCACAAATGAAGGCGCGTCGAAGTCCTGGCCGTAGACCTGCCGGTACACTTTGCCATCTGCATCGACAATGGTTGTTTGTGACAAATGGTCAAAGCCTTTGGCCGTCGCAAAGAACTGAAACCCCACGTCCTTGCTGATGGCCGCAACGGTCGGTTCGTCAGAACTCAGGAAGTGCCAGTTGGGCGTATCAATGCCTTTTCCCGACGCATACATGCGCATTCGATCCGGAGTATCCACTTGCCAGTCGAAACCGATGGAGATAATCGAGAACGCGTCCTCGCCGAGTGCTTCATGGGCGATGTCGGCGTGTTTTTCGATATTCGCGGTGATAACAGGGCACACGTGGTGGCAACTGGTGTAAATGAGACTGATGACGAGCGGCTTGCCGCGCAGCGACTGTAGGGAAAAAGTCTGACCTTTGACGTCCCGGAATGTGTAGTCGCCAATCGTATTGCCGAGCGCGCCCTGACTGATGGCCAGGGCGGCTTCCCGGTCGTAGTCCTGCTGTGCTGCTATCGGCGCTGCCACCCCGGCAAGGGTGAGAGCGCCGAATACGGCGGCAGCACTCGTTCTGGTCCGCTTCCCAGCTAGCTTAATGGCCAGATCTCAGACAGGTACTTCCAGTTCACGAAGTAGTACAAGACAAATGCTACAAAGAAGATTGAGACCAGGAATACCGTGCCTGGAATCTTCAACGTCTCAGTACTGCCATAGTGACTTACTGCGGCAGACTCTGGTGGAACCTCGGGATACTCGGGCTTCTCATCCTCGGCGAGTTTCCTGCCGAAAAAGACTGAGCCAACTACAACCACGACATACATGAGGCCACCAATTGCCGCCATTATCGCGAATATGCCGTTAAGGCCCATCATCAGATAGGCAGCCGATGGATAGTCAAATGGCAATACAGCATCTGCGAACGTCATGTCCCAATGTCGTCGTGCCACGCCGAGCGTACCGGCGCCCATCATGAATATTGAAATACCTGCGACACCGATACCGAACACATATGGTTGCCACCTGGCGACTC
>CAYTNO010000158.1:0-5360 GCA_964439125.1 uncultured Woeseiaceae bacterium
ACGCACACAACGCCGCCGCCGTAAAAGCGATCTGTGATCTTGTTGATCGTTTCGATGTTGAAGGTCAGCGTATTGTGGTGCTTGCCGCACCTGGCGATCGCCGTGATCAGGATATCCAGGAAATCGCATCGATCGCTGCCGGCCATTTCGACCACTACATTTGTCGCTGTGATGACAATCGTCGTGGCCGCGGAGACGACGAGGTTGCGGTTATGCTGAAAGAAACCCTGCTCAAGCAAGGTGTTGCGGCGAGTGCGATCGAGGTCGTGCCTGACGAGCAGGAGTCCACACGACACGCGCTGGAGATAGCGGCAACGAATGACCTGGTGCTGGTGCTGGGCGACAACGTTAAGCGCAGCTGGAAGCAGATCATTTACTTCAACTCAGGCGCTCATGTTGAAGAAACGGGCTCCAAGACACCGGTGGCGATAGAGTTGCCGGCGACGGACGAATTTGCGTTCGATAGCGAGGTCGAAATCATCAGCGATGAGCGTGGCGTGCGAATTGCGCGGGATGAAAGCGACTAGCAAACGCCCATGGAATTCCTCGACGCTCGCAGACTGACCGGTCCAAGCCTGTTATTTGACGGGCCTGGCGCTATTCTCGATGTGCTGTGTAGCAAAGACGAGGCGCAACGACTCATTCCGGTGTGGCGAAAACACGTTGAGCGCATGCTGACGGAATTGGCTTGGGAAAGCAGCGAGTTTCAGTCCTTGCTGCTGTCGGGCGGAGTCAGTCTCGGTTTTACCTCGCCGATCGACGCATTGTATGCGGCGTCGGAGATTAACGAGTGGGCTTTCGCCAGCTGCGATGCCGAACTCAATGGCGCCGAGCAACCGGACTTTGACGATGCTGTGGCGGCTATTCGTACTTCAATGGCCGAAGAGGCCAATCCAGAACTGTTGCAACTCGAATCCCTGGCCCTGGAGCGCGGTGTAACGTTTTTGTGGGACGACGACGAAGCATCTCTTGGGCTGGGGCGACATTCTCAAACCTGGCCTGTTCGTGAATTGCCTGACCCGGATTCACTCGACTGGGGCGCCTTCCACGACGTGCCTGCCGGGGTTGTAACCGGCACCAATGGCAAGACGACAACGGTGCGGCTTGCTGCTCATATCGTCAGAGCGGCGGGGCACAACGTTGGCTTCAGCTCTACGGATTTCATTGCAGTAAACGACCGCATCGTCGATCGTGACGACTGGTCCGGGCCAGGTGGTGCGCGTAACGTTCTTCGCGAGCAAGAGGTCGATGTGGCCATTCTGGAGACCGCGCGTGGTGGTCTACTGCGCCGTGGCTTGGGAGTCAACAAAGCTGATGTAGCATTGATCACTAATATCGCCAAGGATCACCTTGGTGATTTCGGCTCGAAGAATCTCGACGAACTGTTGCAGTGCAAATGGATCGTTACTCGCGCTGTCTCAAACGGAGGCAAGCTGGTCCTCAATGCAGACGACCCGCTACTCGTCAAGAAGTCGGCCGAATTTACGGGCGAGCTCATCTGGTTTTCGATGGACGTCGACAACGCTGTCGTGCGTGAGCACACCAGCAAAGGCGGTGCTGCGTTTGTACTGGACGGACAAGAATTGTTGATCGCTGAGGGCGATACGAAGAAACTGATTTGTCACGACCATCAAATTCCAATCACGCTCGGTGGCGCTGCACGACACAACGTCGCCAACTCACTCGCTGCTGCCGCGCTGACCTGGTGTATGGGAGTGTCGCTGGAGCATATCGGCGCTGGCCTGAAGACGATGTCGCAGGAAGAAAATCCCGGCCGGTGCAACGTCTATCAAGTACAGGGTTTTACGGTGCTGGTCGACTTTGCACATAACCCTGAAGCGCTGCAGGCGCTGCTGTCCATGGCGGGCAGGCTGGCGACAAAGCGCAAGGCATTATGCTTTGGTCAAGCCGGTGATCGGCCAGACGATCTCATACGAGAGTTCGCGCGCAGTGCCTGGGAATCCGGTCTGGATCGAGTATTCGTTTCGGAACTGGCCAAATACCATCGTGGTCGTGAAACCGGCGATGTGTTTGCGGTGATCAGGGATGAGCTACTCAATTGCGGTGCAGACGCACAGCAAATAGAACATCACGGCGAAGAAATCGAGTCGCTCAACTCAGCCCTGGAGTGGGCTGAGCCGGGCGACCTGATTGTCATGCTGGCTTTGGAGCGTGCGCCTGAGCTTCACGAAAGACTCGAGAGTCTAGTCTAGCCCTCGACTTGTGAGCAATGGTCCGATTTCCGGATCACGACCGCGGAAGTTGCGGTACAACTCCATGCCCGGCCGCGTGCCACCTTTGCTCAGGATTTCTTCGCGATAACGCGCCGAAGTCTCCGGGTCAAAAAGGCTCGTCTCCTTAAACGCCATGAATGCATCCGCATCGAGAATTTCTGACCAAATGTAGCTGTAGTAACCGGCAGAATAGCCGCCGGCAAAAATGTGTGCGAAGTACCCAGTGCGATAACGTGGAATGATCTCTTCGATAAGACCGATGTCCGCCATGGCCGCACTCTCAAAGCCTCGAGGCTCGACGGCTTCAGTTGAGTCCAGCGTGTGATAGGCCATATCCAGATACGCTGCAGCCATGTACTCGACCGTGAGAAATCCCTGGTTGAATTTGGCAGATGCCGTGATCTTGTCGATGGTTTCCTGCGGCATCGGTTCGCCGGTTTTGTAGTGATTGGCGAATAGACGCAGAACCTCGGGCTCGCGCATCCAGTTTTCCATGACCTGTGAGGGGAACTCGACGAAATCACGGGGCGTGTTAGTGCCTGACAAAGACGCGTACGTTACGTCAGACAACATGCCATGCAACGCGTGGCCAAATTCGTGGAAAAGCGTTTCGGCTTCGATGAGGCTCAGCAGTGATGGCGAATCGGCACCAGAGGCCGGAAAATTAAAGTTATTCGTAATAATCGGCGTGACGACACCGTCCAGCTTCGACTGCGAACGCAACGCGTTCATCCATGCGCCGCCTTGCTTCGACTCGCGAGCAAAGAAGTCCATGTACAAGATGGCCAGATGCGAACCGTCGGCCTCTTTGACTTCGAAGACCTGTTGCTCGGGATGCCATTTCGGCAGGTCGTCGCGCTGCTCAAATTGCAGGCCAAAGAGATTGGTCGAAAGAGCAAAAACGCCATCGCGTACTGCATTAACTTCGAAGTACGGCCGCAGCGAGTCCTCGTCGATATCGTATTTGGCTTTGCGAACTTTCTCGGTGTAGTAGCGCCAGTCCCAACCGCGGACGCGGTCGTCGATGCCATCAGCCTTCATCATAGCCTGCAGATCAGCGCGTTCTTGTTCGGCCACCCGAATCGCTGGTTCCCAAATCTGATCGAGAAGCACATACGCGTTTTCAGGCGACTCAGCCATATTGTCCGAGAGGACGAACTCTGCGTGATTCTTGTATCCCATCAAAGCAGACTTCTCGGCACGCAGTTGAACCATACGGGCAGCTACTGCCTTGTTGTCCGAGTCATTGTCGTTGTCGCCGCGTTTCGCGTAGCCGTCAAATAGGGCCTTGCGCATCTCCCGATTCGGTGAGTATTCCAGGAACGGGTTGATGCTCGGCCGTTGCAGCGTAAATATCCAGCACTCGCAGTCGTGGTCGCGCCGCTTGGCTTCGTCCGCGGCAAGGGCGACCAGGCTCGCTGGCAGGTTGCCAAGATCCGCTTTGTCGGTTACAAGCAATTCGAAATTGTTGGTCTCATCGAGCAGGTTTTCGTCGAATTTCTGCGATAACGACGCGAGTTCGGAATTGATCTCGCGCAGCCGCGATTGTGATTCGTCGTCGAGGTTCGCGCCGGCCCGAACAAAGTGCTTGAGCGTCTCTTCCAGAAGCCGAAGTTTTTCGCCGCTGAGACCCAGCTCTTCGCGTTGCTCGAAAACGGCATTGACGCGATCAAACAGTTGCGGGTTAAGATTGATGTTGTCCCTGTGCGCTGCTTGCTCCGGGGCGAAGACTTTTGCTGTTTCGCGAACAACGTCGTCAGCATGCGCTGAATTGACGGCAGAGAAAACGCTATTAACCTGGTCCAACAGGTCGTCACTGCGTTCCAATGCTTCGATCGTATTCGTAAATGTAGGTGCGTCGGCATTGCTGACAAGATCGCTAATCTTCCGGGTTTGGTCTTCCATGCCGGCACGAAGTGCGGGCAGGTAGTCCTCGGACGAAATCTGATCAAATGGAGGTACACCGAAAGGCGTGTCCCAGTCCTCAAGCAGGACGTTGGCCGCTGTCATCGTCCCTGCCTCGACCGCTTCCGTCTCAGGTGCCGGGCTATCGCTGCACGCCGACATGACCAAAAAAATTGCCGCAATGGCTGTAATTTTTGACTTCATAGTAGTTTCCTGGAACTGCGTTCATGTCCAACTAACCGTCAATTCTGACAGTGAGGCTATTAATAGTTCAATAGTGGATTTGCGCAGTGGCTATTTGGCAAGCCTGAGGATGATGTCCCAATGTTTCTTGTCGACGGGCATGATCGACAACCGGTTGCCTCTGCGCGTGAGGATCATGTCTTCGAGCTCCGGATTTGCTTTGATTTCAGCGAGGGTTACTGAGCGCTTCAGCTTGCGGACGAATTCGACATCGACAAGTATCCATCGCGGGTTGTCTTTGTCGCTCTTCGGGTCAAAATACTTCGATTTCGGATCGAACTGGGTGGGGTCCGGGTAGGGCTTGCTGACCACCTTGGAAATACCAACAATTCCGGGTTCC
This sequence comes from uncultured Woeseiaceae bacterium, assembly GCA_964439125.1. Lineage (GTDB taxonomy): Bacteria > Pseudomonadota > Gammaproteobacteria > Steroidobacterales > Woeseiaceae > UBA1847. The sequence goes on from CAYTNO010000158.1 coordinate 4,723, forward strand.
TTGCAATTGGAATGATAGAAAAACACCTTGTTGCCGATGCGCATGTCGTCGCGCATCATGTTACGGGCCTGGTAGTTTCGGATGCCGTCCCACATCTCGCGACCATCGCGCTCGAGGTCGTCTATGTTGTAGTCGTCGGGCTCGGATTTCATCAGCCAATATGCCATCAGGGCGCGTCCTATTTTCACCATTTTAAGGGGCTGCGGAGTGTATCATGACAGCTCGGATTCGAGGGTCGCTGTGATACGATGGCAGCCCAAAATCGGTACATGATGGAACAGTCGAATGGCGAACATGCTGGCGAATATTTTTGGCTCATCACCTGTGCGGCCACTCGAAAAACACATCGGAATTACGTTTCGGTGTGCGAAGCAGCTGCACGCGTTCTTCGCGGCCGCGATAAAGGGAAATTGGGAAAAAGCGGCAACCGTTCGCGGTGAAATCGAGAGGTTGGAGCACGAGGCAGACGATTTAAAGAAGAAGATTCGCCTGGGCCTGCCCAAGAGTCTTTTCATGCCGGTGCCGCGCGAAGACCTTCTCGAGTTATTGCTCGTTCAGGACAAGATCGCAAATCGAACCAAGGATGTTTCCGGTATCGTCGTCGGACGCAAACTGAAGATCCCGGCAGAGATTGCCGA
>CAYTNO010000159.1:0-5321 GCA_964439125.1 uncultured Woeseiaceae bacterium
GTCGTATACGAAGTCGTTGATAACGCCGGAAAACTATATCATGTGGAGAACCCATCGAAGCTGCCGCCTGCAGGTGAAATTGCTGAACTTCGCGAGCCGATAATTACCGCTAATATTCTCGTTCCCGAGACTCATGTCGGTTCGGTTATCAAGTTGTGCATCGAGAAGCGCGGCGTACAAAAGCATATACGCTACCTCGGCGGTCAGGTATCGATTGCGTACGAGATGCCGCTTGCTGAGGTCGTCATGGACTTTTTCGACCGACTTAAGTCGGTGAGCCGTGGTTACGCGTCGTTCGACTATCATTTCGAGCGATTCGAAGCAGCGCAGCTCGTGCGACTGGACGTCCTTATAAACAAGGAACGGGTCGACGCATTATCGGTCATAATTCATCGTGATAGTGCACAATCGCGCGGCCGCGATCTGGTCGATCGGATGCGCAAATTGATTCCGAGACAGATGTTCGACGTAGCAATTCAGGCTGCCATTGGCAGTCAGATCATTGCCCGCAGCTCGGTCAAAGCTCTTCGTAAGAACGTTACAGCGAAATGCTATGGTGGCGATATTTCGAGAAAGCGCAAACTTCTCGAAAAACAAAAGGCCGGCAAACGGCGTATGAAACAGGTAGGATCCGTGCAAATTCCGCAGGAGGCGTTCCTGGCCGTCCTGCGTGTCGAAAAGTGAGTAGATTGTTTTGAGTGTAAATTTGGCATTGATACTAACCGTACTGACGCTGTTCACTGGTGTTGTCGTTGCGGTTGAAAAATTTCTGATGCGCGGTGGCGAGGGCGAGAGTTCGGATTCCGCAGTTCGGCAGACCCTGGTCGAGTATTCGCGTTCCTTCTTCCCTGTGTTGTTGTTTGTCCTGATCATCCGGTCGTTCGTATTTGAGCCGTTTCGAATCCCGTCGGGCTCGATGATGCCGACTCTGCTGAATGGCGATTTCATCTTTGTCCAGAAATATGCGTATGGGATACGCCTTCCGGTGACCGAGACGAAGATTATCGAAACCGGCGAACCGGAGCGCGGCGACGTTGTTGTTTTCCGCCTTCCGTCCGATCCGAGCATCAACTACATCAAGCGCGTCGTTGGCTTGCCCGGTGATGAGATCGTGTACGAGCGTCACCGCCTGGTCATCAATGGCGAGCCGATCCAATTGATGAAAGACGAAGAGGCGAGCAACCTGGAGCCACGATTTAACGAAATTCTCGGTGAACGCGAACACGACATTCTGATCAGCAATCCGTCCTACTCGGTGCGTGACGGGGTTTATCGCGTGCCCGAGGGGCATTATTTCATGATGGGCGATAACCGCGATAACAGCAAAGACAGCCGCTTTATCGGCGCTATTCCGGAGGCTAACCTGGTAGGTGAGGCGGTGCGAATCTGGATGCACATGGACGGTTTGCAGTGGCCGCGCTGGGAGCGGGTTGGTACCAAGATCCAATAATGTGGTGCAAGTCACTGAATTGACCAGTAAAATTACGTTAAATTGGCTCTGATTATTGGCTGAGAGCAGCGTCAGGCTTGGCGCGCAGGGAACAGGATATGTACGGCATAAAGCGATCAACTTACGGTATGGCTCGCCAACAGGCGGGTATTACGACACTCGGCGCCATCATTCTTGTCGTGTTTATCGGTATGTTCGCGTTCGCTGCAATTCGTCTGACGCCGGTTTATTTGAATTACATGAAGGTCGTCGGCGTCATAGACGGTGTTTACGCCGAATTCGATGGCCAAAAAGCGACTCGGCAAATTGTTCGTAAGTCGCTTTCCCGCCGCTTCGACGTCGATAGCGTTGGCACCATTACTCATCGTGACGTCAAAGTTACAGCAGTCGACGGAGGCCTGGAGGTAAAGGCCGAGTATGACGACACGGCACCGTTCATCTATAACGTTTCATTTACTGTGCATTTCAACAAGACCGCACTCATACGCCGCTAGAGCCTTACGGCCATCGCGACAGTCGGAGCGCGAACCAACATAAACGAGCGATAGTGGCAAATAAGGCCGAGACCTGGCTCAATAAAGCGCTGGATTATCAATTCAACGATGCTCGCTTGCTTGAGCAAGCACTGACGCACCGCAGCGCCCCCGGAGACAACAACGAGCGACTCGAGTTTCTCGGCGACGCTGTGCTTGATTTCGTCATATCCGAAGTCGTTTTCCGAGCTTTTCCTATGGCGCCCGAAGGTGACCTGAGCCGCTTGCGCGCATCTCTGGTTAAAGATACTTCGCTGGCCGCACTGGCCGCTGACACAGGCGTTGGGGAACATCTGATTCTCGGCAGTGGGGAGCGCAAAACAGGCGGTCATCGTCGAGAGTCAATTCTCGCCGATGCGCTGGAGGCGATTTTCGGCGCCGTGTACCTCGATGCCGGTTTCGAGGCGGCAGCGAAAGTCATAGAAACAACATTCGGTGACAGGCTGCAGAATTTTCCGACCATTGATTCCCTGCGCGATCCGAAAACCCGCCTGCAGGAATGGCTGCAGGCTCGACAAATGGGCTTGCCCGAATATGAATTGACCGAGGTCACGGGCAAGGCGCACAGGCAGACTTTCGAAGTGAGCTGCAGCGTTTCGGGCGCTTCGAGTCCAACTCGTGGCATCGGAACGACGCGACGAAATGCGGAACAGGAATCGGCGGAGAAAATGTTGCTCAAACTAACCGAAGATAGCGACTCATGACGTCTATGCGCTGCGGGTTTGTTGCGGTTGTCGGTCGACCCAACGTCGGCAAGTCGACGCTGGTTAACGCGCTTATGGGCATGAAGATCAGTATCGTTACTGCCAAACCACAAACAACACGGCATCGAATACTGGCCGTGCATACGACTGGTGATGCGCAAATTATTCTCGTCGACACGCCGGGGCTGCATCGCAAAGCCGGCAAAGCGATGAATCGAATGATGAATCGTACAGCGGCAAACGCGCTGGCTGATGCGGATCTTGTATTGTTCGTTTGCGAAGCGAACCGTTGGACCGACGAAGATGCCGACGTGTTACAGCGACTGCAATCGGCTTCGGTGCCGGTCATCGCTCTGCTCAACAAGATCGATCTCGTGCATCCCAGGGAAAAACTACTGGAGGTGATCTCGGCGACTGCTGAGCGTTATCCTTTCGAGGATATTTTGCCGATTTCTGCGCGCAAGAATGACAACCTGGACACTTTGCTGGCACTGATACCACCCTTTCTGCCGGAGTCGCCGCAGCTTTTCCCAACGGAAATGAAGACGGATCGCAGTCCCGAATTCCAGGCGTCCGAAACTATTCGCGAGAAACTGACGTTGTCGCTGCATCAGGAACTCCCTTACGGACTAACCGTGCAAATTGAGCGCTACGACACCGATGAGGACAGAACGACTATCCATGCCGTTATCTGGGTCGAACGCGATAGCCAGAAAGGTATTGTGGTCGGCAAGGGCGGCAATGTGCTCAAGCGTGTTGGCCGGGAAGCGCGACTCGATTTGAAAGCGCGTCTTGGCAGATCGGTGCATCTCGAACTTTGGGTGAAAGTGAAGGACAACTGGGCAGATAACGAGAAGGATCTCATGAGCCTCGGGTTCGAGTCGCCGTAGTAACGCGCAGCAACCACGATGACGACACCGCGACGCGTTCAACAGCAACCCGCATATATTCTTCACCACCGTCCGTTTCGGGACTCCAGCCAGATACTTGACGTCCTAAGCCGTGATCACGGCAAGCTTTCGCTGGTTGCACGCGGCAGCCGTGGCGCAAAATCGCGCCTGCGCGGCATATTGAGGCCGTTCATGCCGCTTTACATGTCCTGGTTCCTGAAGTCTGATTTGGGCACGTTAACGGGCGCCGAAATTCAGGGGGCGCCGCTAAGCCTGACCGGGGATGCGTTGCTCTCGGGTTACTACGTTAACGAATTGCTGCTGCACTTCCTGCACCGTCATGATCCGCAGCCAGGCATTTTCGATCTCTACGCTCAGACCGTCCGCGCACTTGCCGCCGCTCAAAGCATCGCACCGTGCTTACGACGATTTGAAATAGAGCTGCTAAGACAGATCGGCTATGCGCTGAATTTCGATCTTGACTCTGCCTCGCAAGAGCCACTTGAAGCACAACAAAACTACGAGTATCGGATTGAGCAGGGGCCTGTTGTTGTTAGCAAGACCGAGGGACCGCTCGTGTTCAGCGGAGCGACGCTCGCCGCGATTGGCGCACAGGAATTTGAAGATCCCGATGCTTTGCGCGCTGCCAATCGCCTGATGCGTGAGGTCGTCTCATTTCACCTCGGTGGTAAGGAGCTGAAGAGCCGCAAGGTACTTCTCGATATACACCGTAACAAGAAATCCTAAGAGACCTGCTACCGGCCCATACTTCAGGATAGAATACGCACCCATGTTATCCAATCCCATAGCCCTCGGCGTAAACATCGACCACGTTGCGACGCTTCGCCAGGTTCGGGGCACGCCGTATCCGCGACCTGCCGAGGCAGCCATCATGGCCGAACACGCCGGCGCGGACAGTATTACCGTGCACTTGCGTGAGGATCGGCGCCATATTCAGGATGCGGATCTCGTGGCGATCACTGAAGTTATTCGGACACACATGAATCTCGAGCTGGCAGTGACCGACGAGATGATTGATATTGCCACCGCGCTCAAACCATCTGACTGTTGTCTCGTACCCGAAAACCGCCAGGAACTCACGACGGAAGGCGGGCTTGACGTCCTCGGCCAACATAACAAAGTGCGTGACGCCTGCGCCCGGCTGGCCGATGCGGGAATTCGCGTGTCGCTATTTATCGACCCGGATCCGGCGCAACTCGATGCGGCTGTGGCCGTCGGCGCTCCGGTCGTCGAATTGCACACAGGCCAATACGCGGGCGCGGAGGGCGAACAGCAGGCTAAGGAGCTGCAACGCATCGCCAGGGCGGCCGAATACGGAGACAAGCTGGGTCTGAGAGTGAATGCGGGTCATGGCTTGCACTACGGCAACGTCGCGGCCATTGCTGCAATTGAACAGATCGTTGAGCTCAACATAGGTCACGCCATTGTCGCCCGGGCCATATTCGACGGATTGTCCTTCGCCGTTAGCGACATGAAGCGTCGTATGACCGAAGCGCGAGACGCCTGACCGCCCGGTCAGAATTCAAAATGCACTGTTTTTCATTTGATATAGAGACCGTCCCCGACGTCGAATTCGGACGTCGCATGTGGAACCTGGAGGGCGTATCCGACGAAGATGTCGCCTCGGCGATGAGTTTCAAGCAGCTGCAGAAAACCGGAAGTGATTTCTTGCCACTGCATCAGCATCGAGTCGTTGCGATATCGGTGGCGCTGCGTACCGGCG
>CAYTNO010000160.1:0-5314 GCA_964439125.1 uncultured Woeseiaceae bacterium
AGTCAGATGACCGGATTACAGCGCATATCGAGCTTGGATTTCCTGCCAGAAGCCGATTCGATGCGTATCGTTCGCATATCGTGGCGGAGCTTGCAGCGAGAGCTGCTGAGAAAGAGGTCGAAATCGAATTTTCGACTCGAATCGTTGCACATGGCGTGCAGCGAAATCTGAAACCCATTGCAGGCGTTCGCAATATCATCGCCGTTGCCTCGGGCAAGGGCGGCGTCGGCAAGTCAACGGTATCTGTCAACGTCGCGATCGCATTGGCGGCTGAAGGTGCTTCGGTTGGTTTGCTCGATGCCGATATCTACGGGCCGAGCCAGCCGCAAATGGTCGGTTTGGCGGGTGAGAACCCCGAGACGGACGACGGCAAGACAATGGATCCGATGCGGGCGCACGGTATCCAGGTCATGTCGATCGGTTTTCTTGTCGACCCGGACCAGCCCATGATCTGGCGCGGCCCGATGGTAACGTCCGCGCTCAATCAGCTTCTGCACCAGACCAATTGGCAGGATCTGGACTATTTGATTGTCGATATGCCACCGGGTACGGGCGACATTCAGTTGAGCCTGTCTCAGCAGGTACCTGTCAGCGGCGCGGTTATCGTTACGACGCCACAGAATATTGCGACACTCGACGCCCGCAAGGGGCTGGCGATGTTCCGTAAGGTATCGGTGCCGGTGCTCGGCATCATCGAGAATATGAGTACCCATGTGTGCTCTGCATGCGGTCATGAAGAGCCGCTATTTGGATCGGGCGGTGGTCAGCAGATGGCCGACGATTTCGACGTAAAGTTGTTGGGACAATTGCCGCTGGATGCGCGCATTCGCGAGCAAACGGACAGCGGATCACCTACTGTTATCTCAGATCCGGATTCAACAGCGGTAGCTGCCTACAGAAATGCGGCAATTAGCCTCGCGGCGACCCAGGCACAACAAGGTAAGGACTTCAGTAGTAAATTTCCGAAGATCGTCGTCGAGGAAAGCTAGTGAGCATTAAATCGGATCGCTGGATTCGTCGTATGGCGGGCAAGCACGGAATGATCGAGCCATTTGAGCCGGGGCAGGTTCGCGAGAATGGTGGTGAGCGAATCGTTTCATATGGCACGTCGAGTTACGGTTACGATGTGCGTTGCTCGGACGAGTTCAAAATCTTCACGAACATAAACTCGGCAGTCGTTGATCCGAAGGCGTTCGATCAGACCAGTTTCGTGGATATGCAGAACGACGTCTGCGTGATTCCACCGAACTCATTCGTGCTGGCGCGAACCGTGGAGTACTTCCGCATTCCGCGCAATGTGCTGACGATTTGTCTGGGCAAATCGACCTACGCGCGCTGCGGAATCATTGTCAACGTGACACCGCTCGAACCCGAATGGGAGGGGCATGTCACGCTCGAGTTTTCCAATACGACACCGTTGCCGGCGAAGATCTATGCGAACGAAGGTGTCGCTCAGATGTTGTTCCTCGAGTCCGATGAGGAATGTGAGACGTCGTATCGGGATCGTGGCGGCAAGTACCAGGGTCAGACGGGCGTCACCTTGCCGAAAGCCTGAACGACCGGCTCATCAAGACGGTTGCCGTCCAGCCACGCGCTGCCGTCTTTGAATTGCAGCCGTCCCTTGCCAAACCAGTCTGCGACTTGCGGGTAAATCTGATGTTCAACAGCTTGCACTCGCGCGCAAAGCTGGTCGGCCGTTTCGTTCCGATCAACGGGTAACTTGCCTTGCAGAATGCACGGCCCGCCATCGAGTTCTTCGGTGACGAAATGCACGCTGCTGCCATGCCAGGTTTCGCCGGCGTCGAGAACACGTTGGTGGGTATCGAGTCCCGGGTAGGCCGGCAATAGTGCCGGGTGGATATTCAGCACACGACCCTCGTAGTATTTTACGAACCAGGGGCTGAGAATGCGCATGAATCCGGCCAGAATCAGCAACTCGGGTTGCCACTCGTCGAGTTTCGCTGCAACAGCTCGATCAAATGTCTCGCGGTCATCATATGAGCCATGCTCGATACAGGCGGTGGCTATGCCGGCCTGCTGCGCGCGTTGCAGACCGTAAGCGTCCGGCTTGTTGCTGAATACAACCGATAGCTCGAGATCAATTTCGCCGGAGTCGACACGATCGATGAAGGACTGCAAGTTGGATCCGGATCCCGATATGAGAATGGCAGTCTTACAGCGCCCTTTGCTCAAAGATACTCAACCTCACCGGAGCCGTCGGCGATATCGCCGATGTGCCAGGCGTTCTCACCGTGAGCGTTGAGATTCTCGAGCGCAACATCCAGGTCGTTTCTATCTACGACGACGATCATGCCGACACCGCAATTGAAGGTTCGTCGCATTTCGTCAATTGCGATGTTGCCGTGTTGCGCAAGCCAGTCGAAAATAGCGCCCTGTTGCCAGCTCGATGCATTGACGCGGGCGTGCAAATGGTCGGGTAATACGCGTGGAAGGTTCTCGCTGATACCGCCGCCAGTGATATGAGACAAGCCTTTGACCGTCAACGCCTGCATGAGCGCAAGAACCGGTTTTACATAGATGCGAGTTGGCTCGAGCAGGGCTTCTGCCGCCGGTCGTCCATCGATGTCCTGCTCGCCGGCAACCTCCATAACCTTTCGGATTAGTGAGTATCCGTTTGAATGCGGTCCGCTGGATGCGATGCCAATGAGCGCATCACCGGTCTTAATCGCATCACCGGTAATCATTTCGGATCGTTCGACAGCGCCGACACAGAAACCCGCCAGATCGTACTCACCGTCGGCATACATATCGGGCATTTCGGCCGTTTCTCCGCCAATTAGCGCAGACCCAGCCTGTAAACAGCCATCAGCGATACCTGCAATGACATTGCTGGCGACCTCAATATCGAGGCGGCCGCAGGCGAAGTAATCGAGGAAAAAGAGCGGTTCGGCACCCTGAACCAGGACATCGTTAACGCACATCGCCACGAGATCGATGCCGATTGTGTCGTGTCGGTTCAAATGCTGCGCCAGCATTAATTTGGTACCTACGCCATCGGTGCCTGAAACCAGCACCGGTTCGCGGTACTTATCTGGCGCCAGTGCGAAAAGTCCGCCGAACCCGCCGAGGCCGGCAAGGACTTCGGGTCGCTGCGTTTGCCTGACGAGTGGCTTGATTCGATCGACGAGTGCATTGCCGGCATCGATATCGACTCCGGCGTCCTTATAGGTCATGGGCTTCATCGGCGATATAATAGTGCTTGGGCACTCACGGGGAAACCACCCTTGCAAAAGTCTTTTCTGCTAATTCTGTTACTGGCACTTATCGCCGCGCCGATTGGGGCGGTCGAGGTTGCGTCTCTGTACTCCGCGCAGGTTCCTTTTGACCAAAAGCAGCGCGATCCGCGGGCGCTTGCGTACCGAGCTGCGCTCGTTGAGGTGCTGCTGCGCGTTTCCGGGTCTGAATTGGGCTCCGACCCCGAAATGATCGAGCTGCTGTTCCCGAACCCGGCTTCGTATGTCGTGCAATTTCGCCCCGGCACCGATGACACGCTTTGGGTTTCATTTGACGGCGACGCTATCGAACAGGTTTTGCGCAAGTCCGGGCAGACGGTATGGGGCAGCGATCGCCCTCTAACGCTCGTCTGGCTGGCGGTCGACTGGGGGCAGGGTAAGCGCGAGATTATCGGTGCCGACGATGCGCAGCGGCGCCGCGCTGAGGCGCGCTCTATTGATCGCAATCGCCGGCTCCGCGAACGAGTTCTGGAGGTGGCCGAGCGCCGTGGATTACCGATCGTTTTTCCGTTGCTGGATACCACAGACCTCCAAAGTGTGAGTTTCAGTGATATCTGGGGCGGTTTTGACGACGCGCTGCTTAGCGCGTCAAAACGATACGAGGCCCATTCTATCCTGGTGGGACGTATTCGAGCTGAGTCGAGCCAGCGCAATCGTTGGAGCTACTATTTTGGCGACGAGCTGCGCACCTGGAACGGTGAGCCCGAGTTTGTCGTTGGATTGGTTGCTGACCTGCTCGGTGAGGAATTCGCTATTAGCGGCAACGCAGCGGTTGAATCGATCGATCTCACGGTCGCCGGCATTGCCACGGTAGAGGCTTATGGAGCCGTGCAAAAGCTGCTTTCCGAGGCTAGCGTCATCGAGTCCTACTCGATAACGCAGGTCGAAGGCGACAGGATTCGTTATCGTGTCGAAGCGCGTGGCGGGGTAGAGCGCTTGAGCCGGGCATTGCGATTCAATGGCCTTATCGAACAAAATGGGTTTGACGGTAGCCGCTTCCCCCCGGACGCGTTAAATTCGTCACTAGAGTTCTTCTACGGCCCATAACAAAGAGCGCTATGTCCCTAAGCTGGTTACCCAATGCAATTTCCCTGATGCGGATCGCGCTGATCCTGCCGATTCTCGTGCTATTTGTACGAGATGAATTTGGCTGGGCGCTCGCGTTATTTATTATCGCGGGGCTGTCAGACGGGCTCGATGGCTATCTGGCCAAAACGTATGGCTGGCAGACGCGGCTCGGCGGTTTTCTTGACCCTGCAGGTGACAAGTTGCTGGTTGCGTGGTCTTTCGGAACGCTGGCATACCTTGGCCATATTCCCGTCTGGCTCGCAGTTGTCGTCATTTTTCGTGATGTTGTCATCGTTGCCGGGTCATTCATGTATCACTACCTGGTCAGACGGTTGGAAGGTGAACCGACGCGTATTAGCAAAATCAATACGGCACTCGAATTCACTTTCCTGATATTCGTCATCTTCAACGCGGGTTATGGCTGGCCGGACGAGATCACGATTACCGTAGTCGGCGCAGCTGTACTCATTACGGTGGTCATTAGTGGTTACGACTACGTTTCCAGCTGGATTCGCAGCGCGCGCAGCGGGACTGATCAGTGACCTCCGAGCTGCGGCTTAACTGGCTCATCGCGATAGCGCTGACGGGCTGGTTGCTGTACTTGCTGGCTCCCGTGCTAACGCCATTTGTCGCTTCTGCATTGCTTGCCTACATAGGCGATCCGCTGGCCGACCGACTGCAACGACTGAGGATGCCACGCACGTTGGCTGTTGTTGCGGTGTTCCTACTTACATTCCTGGTGCTGGTGCTATTGGTCGTACTCGTCGGCCCGTTAATTCGCACGCAGATGAGTGCACTGTTTGACGCGTTGCCTGAAATTGCGCGGCAATTTGAACAGGTGTGGATGCCCAACATCGCGGGCTTTCTCAATATCGAAGCCGGCGAAGAGATTGGTATCGGCGCGTTTCTATCGAGCTATAGCGACATGGCCGGCACCTGGGGCACCAAAGTGCTCGTCTCGGTAACCAGGTCAGGTGGCGCAGTGGCCGCAG
>CAYTNO010000161.1:0-5294 GCA_964439125.1 uncultured Woeseiaceae bacterium
GGCAATTGCGTTGTCCGGAATGCTGTCAGTCACTACCGAGCCCGCGCCAATGACGGCACCGACACCGATACTGACCCCGTCGAGTACGATTACGCCAAATCCCAGCCATGCGCCGTCGCCGACGCTGATGCCACCGCGCGTTTCCAGCGCCTGCCGCTTGACCAGCTCTCCCGCCGAGAAGCCGTGGTTGTATGCATAGAACGCGCAACCCGGTGCGATAGCGACATGGTCGCCTATCGTGACATCGCCCTTGTAGGCCATAACCTGGCAGCGTGGGTGAAGGAATGTGTCGATGCCAACCTTAATGCTGCCGCCCTGCCCTGTTTCCAATACAGAATCTCGTAATATGTGAGCGTTGTCACCTATGATCACCCGACCACCGCCGGCAGCCTGGTAGACAATCACACGATCGGCGATAAATGCCTGCGCACCAAGAGTCAGTCCCTCGTGGTGGATAACCGCAGTCGGATCGATGTAAGGGTTGTCAGTGAGGCGCCCCAGGTAGAACCTGGCCATATAGGGCGGTGCAAACATCGCGGCCAGGCGGGTCGCGAAACGACCCGTCATTCCCACGCCGGCAAATTGCATCCAGAAACGTTCCCACCGACGTCGGAGACTTGCAAGCATCGCTTTTCCATTTGTCCGCCCGGCCACACCAGTGTAGCCGGGCGGTCAATATTGGCTAAGGTACAACTATAACGAGATAGCCTTGACTTGCAACGCCGCCATCGGACACCGTGCCGCCAAGAGTCACCACGCCAGTGACATTCGTTGCTTCGACAAGAGCAAAGGTGCCGACGGAACCGTCGTCCGTTGTCAGATTCGTCGATAAAGCTGCGCCGGCTGCAAAGCCATTCAACGTAGCTTCCAGCGGTGGTCCACCTGCCGGGTCGTACGCGATGTATACCGTGACCGGAGCAGTGCCAACATCGAAGCTCATGAAATCCAGGCTTGCATCCGCATTGTCCGCGTTCGCCTGCGTAATCCAGACGCCATCAGCAAGTTCAGAAGGCACATTCGTCAATGAGAATCCAGTATCCGTGTAGTACTCGTCACCGGCCTCCAGCAGGTTCTGCTTGAGCCCATGCGTGTACGCATCCAGCCCGTCCAGAATGTAGATCGGTGCAGGACACGGATCCATCGGAGGGAGTACCGGTCCGGCCGTGATCGCGTCGTGCCACAAAGCAGCGACCATCGCATAGCCGAGCGAGTTCATGTGCAGCGAGTCCTGGAACAGGCTGAAGCGATCGACTGTACCGGTCAGGAAGCAGTTAAACAGATCCGGTCCGAGCATGACATCAGGCATCGTCGACAGCTCAGTGATGATGACCTGGTTGTACTCCATGACGGTCTGCTGACGCGTGTTGCCTGCATCCAGCTGTGTGGCATACACAGTGCCGGTATTGTCGCCGAACACTGGCGGCAGAATTCCCAGATAGACCGTGTCACGGCCATTACCTTGCAACTGCTCAATGATCTCGATCATTTCACCCTTGTAAGTGTTGTCACAAGCCGCACCTACGCAGCCCAATCCCGACGGTGCGGTGCTACCAACGTTCGAGTCGTTGGTGCCCAGCATGACCAGAGCACGATTCGAACGCGGAATCCTGTTGCGTTCGATGATCGACGGTAGACGCAGTATTCGGGACTCCTGCGCACGATCACCGGAGATACCCTCGTTGCCAACGAGATTCGGCTGGCCGCGTGTCGTTGTGAGCATATCGCTTAACGGGCCGGTCCAGCCGCGTTGAGAGATGGTCTTGCGATCGGTTAGATTCTGGTTGTCCCTGGCAAAATTGTCGTAGAGACCCAGGGTAAGGCTGTCACCGACAGCATCCCAGCGATCGCCGACACCATCTGCACCGATAAACACGTCGACGTTGGAGTCGCGATCGACCTCCGCGCCACTATCGCGAATGTAGGCGCGTGCGGTGTGGTTGCCAACTGCCGCTGCGCAGCTTGAGGTGTATTCACCCGGGTTCGTTTCCGTTACCGCGCCGCACACGACTTCGCCGACGAATTCGATATCTACAGACCCGGTCGTTGCGGGCACATTACGCGCAATTGCCACGACATTTACGTTGCGCGGGCCTCCCGGAACCACGAAATCAGCGATAGGTGAGGCGATAACGATCTCAGGATCGGTACTGCTTGGCGTAATCGAGACATTGTCGAAACGGATACCGTCGCGTGTGTACAACGCCACGCCGCCGGTGGAATGATCGGCGTCGTAAGCCGCCATCAGATGATCGCCGTTAACGAAGACCTGGATCAACGGGCCGTCGACTTCGACTTCGAATTGCAACGCCTGCCCGGGCTCGTAACCGCGGAAGTTGTGGGCGAGTGTCCGGAAAATCGGATCACCACCCAGGTCCACGCCGGCCTTGCTCTCGAGGCGCGTGCTGCCGCTTTCCGCGTTCATGGAGAATCGGTAGTAATGATCGTCATCGGTGTAACGGAACATGACGCCCAGGTCGTCAATAGCATCGACGCTCGGTCGCGTGCTCACGTCGACCGAGAAACGATAGTTCGTCAGGTTGACGCTGTCGGCCAGCAAAGCGTACGTACCGCGACGGTAAGTCTCGGTGTTGTCCCCGGAACGAATGTTTGTCGGGCCGGCATTTACCAGGCGGGTGGACGAGGCATCCCACGCAGATGCGACGGTTGTCGAGTCATCGACGAATGTCCAACCATCGGAATTGCCATCGGCAAAGTTGTCCGAGAACGGCAGTGCGAGCGTTGGGTTAAGCGTAACGATTACGGTGTCGGCCAGGCTCGGCGCACCATCGTCATCCGTTACGACCAGTTCGAACGTTAGAATCTCATCACCGCCGACGTTTGGCGCATCAAATGTCGGCATCGCCGGAACCGTTTCATCAAGTACAACAACCGTCCCGGTCGTTTGTGACCAGGCATAGGTCGCTATCGTTCCGTCGCCGTCGGCTGAACCGCTGCCATCCAACGTAACCGCGTCGAGTGAGCTAACGGTCTGATCCGGGCCCGCATCAGCTGTCGGCGCCACGTTCGCTGTGAGCGAAATATCAACAGTATCGGCCGCACTTGTCGCGCCGTCGTTGTCCGTTACGACCAGGCTGAAAGTCAGCACTTCATCGGCCACAACAACCGGTGACGTAAAGGTCGGCATAGAGGGCGCTGCTACATCCAGCACCGCAGCGGTACCAGCGGTCTGCGTCCAGGCGTAGGAAGCTACCGTTCCATCGCTGTCAGTCGACCCACCGCCATTCAGAGTGACCAAAACGTCTACCGCGACCGTCTGGTCCGGTCCGGCATTGGCCGTCGGCGAAACATTCGCCGGGGGTGGTGGCGGATTGTTTTTGGACTTGCTGCCGCCGCCACAGCCACTCAAGGCAAGCACGCCGGCGAGGATGATTAGATTAGCCTTACTAAACCACAGTGACTTAAACATTTTCGTTCTTCCCTATAAGCGCCCGCAAGCGGGCTCCGACCAACTGGTTCATGAGATAAAATTCCCACCTATGTGATATGCCGCGACAGGATGGCGAACTAAATACGTCAGTTTCGTATCCGAAATCTGGCCCATCACTGTACGACCGAGTATCTGTTGTAGTGCGAATGCATCATTACTATTCGGTAGACCTATATTGCGCGAGTTTACATTGAACCTGCGCTTCCTTCTCGAGTTATGCCGCTATTAGTCATTCTTTATCTGCGGCTTACAGCTGGAAGATTACGCGCCTTCGAGCTGTTTGTCTCGGATAAAATCCCGCTAAAAAGTGTGAACTGCGTCACAGTTTTCCTGTTGTTGTAATTGAGCAACACACCTTTCAGCAGCGAATGCAAACCGTAACACGAAGGTGCGAAGCACGATGTCATTGCCAACATAATCCCAAACGCCAATCATGATTATGTCTACAACTAAGGGACGACGATGACGACGTATCCCTGTTGGGGAGCGGCGCCAGACGCCGATTTGTTTCCACCGATATTCACCACGCCTGTCACCCCTTGCGCCTTTGCAAGACTGAATGCACCCAGTCCTGGGTCAGATACACGTAGCTCGTCGGACAAGGCAATTGGAGAAAACCTATGGCTCAAGGACAACGGCGGATTGCCGGCAGGATCGTGGGCGATATACACAGAGACCGGCGCCTGACCTACATCGAACGTCAAAAAACTCTCGTCGCGATTTGCATTGTCCGCATTGGCCTGTGTCACCCAAATACCATCGGCTAATTCGACTGGAATATTGGTCAAGACGAAAGACTCATCCGTGTAATACTCATCGCCCTCCGCCAGCAGATTCTGTTTGTGCCCATGCACATACGGGTCGAGCGATTCCAGAATATAGACTGGCGCAGCGCAGGAATCGCCAGGCAGTACACCCGGTTTCTCTGTAATCGCATCTCGCCACAACGCAGCCATAAAAACGTAGCCCAGAGTGTTTGGATGCAGTGCATCTTCGAACAGGCTAAAGCGATTGACGGTTGGTGTCAGAAAACAGGAGAAAAAATCCGGCCCGAGCTCTACATCTGGCGATGCCCATAACTCGTCAGTAATGACCTGGTTGTATTCAGCTATCCGTTTGTTCCGTAGCGCTTCAGAAAAATCCAGAGGATTCTCATACGGTGGTTTTTTCGGGTCAGGGCCCCAGACCGGGGTCAGGAGTCCGACATAGATCTTTTCCCGGCCGGCAGCCTGCAAACCCTGAATGAAAAGTTGCATATGGCGCTTGTAGGTGTTGGCACAGGCAATGCCTGTGCAGCCAAGGCCGGATGGCGTTGGGTTGAATTCGTTGGAATCATTTGTGCCGATCAGAAGTAGTGCGCGGCTTGACCTGCTCTTGTCATCAACGAATCCCGGTATTTGCTCGACGCGAGATTCCTCGACACGTTCGCCGGGGCGCCCCCTGTTAAGTACTTCGACACTCGAGCCAGTCTCTTCTGCAAGCATTTGGCCCAATAACGCCGGCCAGCCCAGAAACTTTGCCGCGGTCTTTCTAGGACGTCCAAGCCGGTCGACACTAAAGCCAAACTCTTCTCCGTAGGTAATACTGTCGCCGATAGCATCGTACCGATCGGTCGCCGGGGCCGGCACATCATTCGGCAGACCTTTCCAGTCCGGATTCGGCGCAACTAACAAGAGCACTGCTGCAACAGCGAGAGCTACAGCCAGATAAGCGAATTTCCTGACAGTCGTTGTTTGCAACATAGACTTCAGACTTCCTGCCGCCTCTCCAGGGAGACGTTTGAGAGTCTGAAACTCTCCTCCTCTGAACCGATTTTCACGCAGTCTGGTAGCCGAATACAATCCGA
>CAYTNO010000162.1:0-5271 GCA_964439125.1 uncultured Woeseiaceae bacterium
GTGCAAGTTAAGGTCATGCAAGTAATGCCGATTATCTTCACCGGCTTTTTCGCATTCTTCCCGTCGGGCCTGGTGCTTTACTGGGTAACGAACACGCTGCTGTCGATTGCCCAGCAATGGAAGATAAACACGGTGGTGGAAAAAGAGTCCAAGCAGCCCAAGGGCAGCAAGAAAAGCAAGAAGGGCGAGTAGGGCGAGCCCGTCTCCAGGGCGGGCGCTTCGCGGCACTGCATATCTGCAGCAGCTATGGTCTTATTGCACCCATGATCGCATCGCCAGACACGATAGTCGCCGCAGCCACGCCCCCGGGAGCCGGAGGCGTGGCTGTCGTGCGCATTTCCGGCAGCGAGGCAGAGCGTATCGCCCGCAGCATGCTGGGCAAGCTACCCGAGCCGCGCCAGGCGACACACGCGAAATTTCGGCGCGGCGATGCTGCGCTGCTCGATGTTGGCCTTGCACTGTTCTTCCCGGCACCGGCGTCCTTCACTGGCGAGTCTGTTCTTGAGCTGCACGGGCACGGCGGGCCGTTGGTCGTTTCACTTATCGTAGACGCCGCTGTTGAGCTCGGCGCGCGGCGCGCGGAGCCGGGCGAATTCACCAAGCGAGCCTTTCTCAACGGCAAGCTGGATCTTGCACAGGCAGAAGCAATAGCTGACCTGATAAGCAGCGGCACGGAGCAGGCGGCGCGGGCAGCGCTGCGATCTCTAAGCGGTGTGTTTTCCGGGTCGGTGGGAAAGCTCGCTGAGCAGCTAACCCGGCTGCGCATGCACGTTGAGGCCGCGATTGATTTTCCCGAAGAAGAGGTCGACTTTCTATCGGATGGCGCATTGCTGTCGGGCCTCGAGGATTGCGGCACGGCTTTTCGCAAGCTTGAGCGACAGGCCGGCATGGGCCGCGTCCTGCGGGATGGTTTACGGGTTGTGATTGTTGGCAAGCCCAACGCCGGAAAGTCGAGCCTGCTGAACCGCCTAAGCGGAGAGGACTCCGCGATTGTTAACGAGGTTGCAGGAACCACGCGCGACATTATTCGCGAGCAGATAAATATCGATGGCCTGGCTGTCGAGCTGGTGGATACGGCCGGCTTGCGCGACAACCCGGACCGCATTGAGGCAGAGGGCATACGGCGTGCGCGCGAGGCGCTCAAGAGCGCAGACGCCGCGCTATGGATTCAGGATGCATCTGATCCAGGTGATGCGGAAATCGGCGAAACGCTGCCGCCAGGCGTGCAGCTGACTATCGTGAGAAACAAGATAGACCTGACCAACGAGGCGGCCGGCAGTGACGTTGGGAAGCCCGGCGTCATCAAGTTGTCGGCGACGACCGGCGAGGGTGTCGATGCGCTGCGTGAGCGGCTGCGCGAGCTTGCCGGCTACGAAAACCTCGGCGAGGGCGCATTCACGGCGCGCCAACGGCACCTCGACGCGCTAAAGCGAGCCTCCGGGCACTTCGCATGCGGCAGAGAGGCGCTTGAGCAATCGCGCGCGGGGGAGTTGCTGGCGGAGGAGCTGCGGCTGGCACAGGAAGCGCTCGGAGAAATTACCGGGGCCGTGTCTTCCGACGATCTGCTGGGCAGAATTTTCGCCGATTTTTGTATCGGCAAATAGCGCCACCGCGGCTACGGAAGAAAACGCGGATCGGTGATCGCCATCTCGGTTATCGGGCCATACTTGGCAACGGCGTCGCGAATCAGCTCCGCATCGCCCAGGACAACAAAAACAAGGTCATCGGGGCTCGGGTAAACGCTCATGATGACCGACTGGATAGACTCGCTTCCAGCGCCGCCCACAGCGGCGCCGTAGTCGTTAACGTACGAAGCATCAAGGCCGTACGCCTGTAGCGCCGAGAACTGCGCAGCGAGTTGCGCCGAGGTCTCCAGGCGCGGCGCGTACAAACCAAGAATATAGTTTTTGCCAGACGTAATGAGCTCTTCTGCAAAGCCTTCGTTGCGAAGCTTTGCGAGAAGCTCTAACGACATGTCGATGGCTTCGATCGTGGACTCGGTCTTGGTGTAGGACACGATGGCGACGGAACCGGCTTTCGTCGGGCGGCGCAACGACGAGCTGGCTCCGTACGTCAGGCCGGCTTTTGTGCGCAGTTCATTGACGAGTAGAGACGTGAAGCGGCCGCCGAAAAGCGTGTTGGCAATATCGAGCTCTGCGCGTTGTTCGTAGTCTCGGCCAACGCCGACGTTGCCGATCCAAAAGTAAGACTGTGTTGCGCCCGGCTTGTCGACCAGCAGCACACGCCGCCCCGACTGTGGTGCGGGCGATTCAATTTCTGGCAGGGGCGCCTTTGCGGCACGCCAGCTGGCAAAGGCTTCCGACAGCTTGCTGGCCATCGCGTCCGCGTCGAAGTCGCCGACGACCGAGATGACGAGTCGATCGGCTCCGACATAGTCGTCGTAATAGGCCCGTACCTCGCGATGCGAGATCTTCGCTAGCGAGGTCTCGCTGCCGTTTACCGGGGCGCCATAAGGGTGGCCGTCAAAAAGAAACGCGTTGCCGTAAGTTGATATCAGGCGGCGCGGGTCGTTGTCCTTCGCGGCACGAATCAGGTCAATGCGACGGTCGCGAAGTTTGGTCATTTCTGTCGCAGAAAGGGCGGGTCGCTGCAGCATATCAACGAGGAGCTCGACCATAAGGTCTGCGTCGCGCGCCAGAAAGTCCGCCGAGATCGTAATGGCCTCGAGCTCGGCCTGCGCCGATAGCGAGCCGCCCACCGCGGCGACAGCCTCGGCGAAAGACGCGGCATCACGACTGCCGGCGCCCTTTTCGAGAAGACCGGCGAACAGGCTGGCGAGACCGGCCCGCCCTTCCGGGTCGGAAACAGCCCCGCCGCGAAGCGTAAGCTCCGCACCAATCAGCGGGACGTCGCGCTTCTCGTGCAAAATAAAGACAGCACCGTTATCGAGCTCGACGTATCGCGCCTCCGGCAGCGTTACGCCCTGAGCCAGCGAAGCATCCGCGCACAAGACCGCGACAAGAGCTAGCGCCAGGCACCATATGCGGATCATTGTGAGCCCTCCGCGTCGGGAGCGCGAAGCACGCCAACCGTCATGTTATTAACACGAAAGACCTGTGCGGCAACGGCTCGAATATCTTCGCGGGTGACGGCCTCCATATCTGCTGGCAAGCGAAACAGCTTTTCGTAGTTGCCGTGAAAAACGTCGTAGTTACCGATAGCCGAAGCCTTGCCATCTATGGTCGCAAGCTCGCGCCAGAATTCGGCGAGAACAATGTTGCGCGCCTTGTTCAGCTCGGCATCGGTAACGCCCTCGTCGGCAACCCGAGTCAACTCGTCGAGTATGCGGCGCTCTAGCTCTGCAGGGTCACCGCCAGGCGGAAGCGTTAGATAAAAATAGGCAAGGCCGGGGTCGAAGCCTTCATCCTGATAGCCGCCGACCGAAATCGCGAGACCCTCCTTTTCAACGAACAACTGGTGCAGGCGTGATGATTCGCCACCGACAAGAATGTTGAGCAACAAGTTCATCGACAAGGTTTCCGGCGCCGCTGCGTTAGCCGCGTGAAACGCAAGATGCAGCATCGGCGTTTGTGCAGAGGCCTCGACAACGAGACGGCGCGGACCGAGCTGTTCGGGTTCAACCGTACGAATCGGTGGCGGCGGCTCTTGCGCCGGCGTCGGCGCAAAATATTCTTCGGCCAGCTCGAAAATCTCTTCTGTCGTTACATCGCCGGTTACGACGACGGTGCGGTTGTTCGGCGCGTAGTACGTGCGGTAGTAGTTGACAAGATCCTCTTGTGTCCACGACTCAATGTCGGACGGCCAGCCGATGACGGTGAACTGATAGGGGTGTGCAACATACGCCGTCGCCTGCACCTGTTCGCTGAGCTTCCAGAAGTTGTTGTTGTCGACGCTTGAGCGGCGCTCCGAGTAAACGACTTTGCGCTCACTCTCGAACACCTCGGGAACGATGGCGAGGTTCTCGAAGCGATCTCCTTCAAGCTCAAAAATCGTCTCGAGTGCGGACCGCGGGAACCAGTCTTCGTAAACCGTAACGTCTGAGGACGTGTAGGCGTTGTTGGCCCCACCGGCGGCCTCCATCGTGGTATCAAACTCGCCGGGCGCGCGCGTCTCTGTACCGAGAAACATCATGTGCTCGAAGAAATGCGATACGCCGGTAATGCCTGGATATTCGTTGCGCCCGCCAGCGCGCACGAAGGTGTACATGACGACATTGGGAATGTCGTGATCCGGCCAAACGATAACCTTCAGGCCATTGTCCAGCGTCAGGCTGCGAATCTCGGGCGGCGTAGTGTTCGCTATCGGCGCTTCGCCCTCCGGCACGCCCGGAACAAGAAACTCAAAGGTGGGCATCAGCCGCTCACCAAAAACTGCGAGCCCTCCCAATACGAGTAAGACGGAAACGGCGGCATTGAGCTTTTGCCCGGTCTTGAAAACGAGCGATTGTGTCTGGTCTACAGCGTCGGCCTTTTTGAGGCCGGCCGGGGTTATCTCGTATGTCCACGCAAACAGCAGCGCGAGCGGAAAACCAAGCACGATTACGACATAGACAAAGGTCTCGGTCCATACCGGTAGCTGAAGCGTCTCGCGCGCGCCGTCAAGCAACCACACGACGAGCCAGCTTGCGACGGCAAACAGTAGCGCGACCTTGAAGACGTTTCGACGTCGGAGTTCGGCAAAAAAGGCCATAACCGCATCCTAACCCAGCAAACCCTCGCGCCGATACAGGCGGGCACAAATCCAGCTGAGTATTGTACCAAGCGCGAGCGTGCTGGACACAGAAATGGCGACATGCAGCATGTTGACGGGCTCGTTCTTGATCATGTCCACGAGCAAGAGGTGCTGGCTCAGGCTGGGCACAAACATGAATTCTATTTGCGGGCGCAGCGTCAGAATACTGACGATCATTATTGGTAAAGTCGGCGCAATAAGCACAACGCTAAGCCAGGTTTGCGCCTCTTTGTAGCTCTTCGTGAACGAAGCGACCAGCGTCATCAGCGACGCGCCCAGCAAGATGAACGGCGCAAGAATAAAAAACGCGGCGATGACCACAGCGGGCCCGAAGTTGGGCGTCATACCGAGCTCCTGCAACGGCATGAACTTCAGCGCGACATAAAACGAGCAAAGGCTGAGCAAAAGCGATACGGCCATAAAAACACAGGTTGCCGCGATCTTGCCGAGCATGAGCTGGTCTCTTGTGACGGGAAGCGCCAGCAATGGTTCCAGCGAGCCACGCTCGCGCTCGCCGGCCGTCGAGTCGATAGCGAGGTACATGCCGCCCATCAGCAT
>CAYTNO010000163.1:0-5268 GCA_964439125.1 uncultured Woeseiaceae bacterium
TTGTCTTTAGTTTCCTGGCTGATATTGCCTTCGATCACGATAACCACATTTTCGCCCGATGTTGCGAACGCAGTGATTTGATCCGTCTCTTTTTCGAGGTCAATGCCGGTTTCCTCAACAACCTCTTCAAAAACCTCGTCTTGCAACCACGCATAAAGATGCTTCCCCGCCTCGCTGGAACGCATCTCTTCGAAATCAGCATGGAAATACCACTTTGATGCTTCAGGAAGGTCTTCAGGGCCTACCGCTGCCAGCATCGTTGCTGGAAAAAAGAAAAGCAGGGCAATTAGCAGATATCGTGAAATACGCATGAGCGCGTCCTTAAGTTTGGCTTCTGTTACTTGCTTATAGCGCCGGCCGGCGCTAAAGGTTACAAATTCTCGGCAGTTGGCTTGTGTGTTGCCATACTGACCAGCAGCGTTGCGACGATGCCGACCGCAAACCCTGGAACGGCCTCGTAGAGCCCGTAGGTCTGTTCTTTAAGCTCCAGCATCCATATGACGCTGGTCAGGAAGCCCGCCAGCATGCCGGACAGCACACCGGCACGCGTCGTTTTCTTGTAGTACAGCAGGCAAATCAGGACGGGGCCGAAAGCGGCACCAAGCCCGGACCACGCGAACAGCACAAAATAGAAAATAAACTGTGCTTCCGGAATCGCGAATGCGATAGCCACAATACCAATAATAATGGTTACGATTTTGCCGTAGACCGATAACGCTCTATCGCTTTTCTTACTACCGAGTATTTTCTGCATTGTGTCACGGACAATCGCCGAGGACGCAAGCAGCAACAAAGAATCTGCTGTCGACATGATCGCCGACAAGACGATGACCAGCAGCACACCGGATATCAGCGGCGGGAACAGTTCTGTCGCCAGCATCGGGAAAATCGTTTCCGAGTCTTCGATTCCCGGAAACAATGCCCGGCCTGCGATGCCGGTCGTCACGGCTCCGATTGTAAAGACCAGTGTTATGCCAACCGAGACATAGCGCGCCTTGACCAGTTCGCCATCATCACGGGCAGACATGAAGCGGACGAGTAATTGCGGTACGCCCAGAAACGGCAGACCGATCGCTACAAAACTGACGGCAGCCACCCACCCTTCGATGCCATCTGCAAGCGAGAACATGCTGACGAGATTCGGGTCCTGGGCGACGAGGTTTGATGTCACGCTATCCCAACCGCCAGCGGCGCTTACAGCCACAAGCGGTACGAAGATCAGCCCGAGCAACATCAGCGCACCCTGCAATACGTCAGTGTAGGCAACCGCTTTGTAACCACCGATGAACGTATAGGCGATGATGATCGCAGAACCGACAACCACACCGACCTTGTAGTCCATGTTGACGAATTCGCTAAGCGCCTTACCGGATGCGACCAGCTGCGCAGTCACATACGTTGTCACCATTGCCAGGATAATGACCACGGCGACCGCGCGTATCAGGTGCCAGGAATCATCGAAACGCGCCGCAAGAACATCAGGAACCGTTATCGAATGTGTTTCGTCGCTCAGTCGCTTGAGACGACGTGATATCAATAACCATGACAAAGCGATACCGACCAGTTCGCCAACCACCACCCAGTAAGCCTGCGCACCGACTGCATAGCCCATACCGGTAAGGCCCAGCAGCAACCAACCGCTCTCTCCCGTCGCGTTGGTACTGAATGCAACAACCCAATACGGCAGCTTCTTGCCAGCAAGGTAAAACCCGCTGAGCGTGTTGGTTTCGCGGCGACTCCAGACCGCTAGCGCGGCCAGGAGACAAAGATAAACGATTAGGACAGCAACGATCGATGCCATGACTTAGCGCCTATGCGTCGCGAGTAATACGGCCTGCGATAATGCCGGCCACAAGCAAGAAAATACCAATGCCTAAGAGGTATTCAGGATAAATCCTGAAAATGCCGCAAACAAATATCGCCGCTATGTTGATAACTTGAAATGCATTGATGATATTGCTCTCACGAAGCACCGCCTTCGGGAAGCGCAGCCGTGAAATCATCAGGAGAGCGAGCACAAACATAAGAACCGGCAAGTAAAGATGCAACGGCAATAACACAGCAATATCGTCGTGCCTGAGCAGCACGATAACCATCGATGATAACAAGCCGCCGCCGGCTGCCGTTATTGGTATGCCTGCAAACCAGCCTGTGCGAGGCTTAGATGAGGCCAGGTTAAACCGCGCCAGTCGCATTGCGCCGGCCAGCACAAACACACCGCATGCGGCGAGTAACACCCAAAACTGACCCGACTCGACTTCAATACCGGCAATCTGCAGCCCGGCGTTAAAAATGAGGACACCGGGGGCGACGCCGAAGGATACCAGGTCAGCCATCGAGTCGAACTCAGCACCGAAACTTGACGTTGCTTTGAGGAGCCGAGCCGCAATCCCATCCATAGTGTCCAAAAGGCCACACCAGACGATCAGCCAAGCTGCGAACTCCAGCTCGCCAATCTGTGCGGTCACAATGGAGCCCAGACCGAGCAGTAAGCTCAGGGCAGTAAGACTATTAGGAATGGAATAGCGGAGTACGCTCAAGACCAGTGTTCACTCTAACGCGGTGACTTCGAGCCATTTTGCATGGCGGGCCACGTTTAATCCAGTCGCGAGCCGCTTATCGGCCCCTGGAAAAACGGCGAGTGGTCACACCGATCGGGCCACGCGGCAGGACTATCTGCATTGGTGCGCCGTCGCGAACAATATCAACAGCAACGGAATCGCCCGGCTCACCTTGCATCGTTTGCTGAGTTAGCTCCATGGTGCTGAAGACACGCTGTCCATCATAGCCCGTTATCTGGTCACCGGTTTGCAACCCGGCGAGCTGCCCGGGCGACGACTCTATGACGCTACCGACCTGGACAGAAGTTGGCCGGCCATTGGCTGTCAGGTATTGCTCATACTCGATATCGCCAATCTCGGCACGCAGCGACAGGTCTGGATTCAGTCCTATATCGAAAGGGTTCATGGGTTCACCGGAACGTCGCGCATCGAACCTGGCTTGCATGGCCTCTACCTGGAGTTGCGCCTCGCGCTGAATGATCCACTCCGCCCGATCGGGCGCGAACCCCGCCTTAACGAGAGCAGTTCTGCGCCCCTCGGGCGAACGATCAGGACGTGTCTGCCTCCTGGCTTCGAATGCAGCGCGGTTTTCCTGCGCCTGGGCCACGGTGGACTCATCGCGCTCATCCTGCGCGTCACGCGCATCACCAAGGTCCTCGATTTCGGCGTAGAGAACTCGCAGTTCTTCTTCGAGCAGTTGTCGCGCATCGCGTTCTTGCGCAACGGCAATCTCAAGGGCGCGGATCCGATCCTCCGTCGCTGCTGACGTGTCGAAATAATCGCCAGAATCGAACTCTGCTGTTGGGGTCGGCGGCCGATCATTCATTTTGTAGGCCGCGACCGCAAATCCGGCGACAAGAACAACTCCAAGGACGCTTGCAGTGATTTTCATAGGCTGTCTCCGAGCCCATCATACAACGACGACCTGCTGTAATCAGACCGGCTTTGTGTTGTTATGTTGCGCATAATTGATCGGAGAATCTGCTGTGATCCATAAACGACTGTTTCCAATTGTGGCACTCGCGCTCGCGGCCTGTTCCGAGGCTCCCGTAGACGACTCGGCCGAACGGGTTGACCAGATAGCCTCAGATTTCGTACACAGCTATTTCAGGCAATTCCCGGAAGAAGTCTATGAAGTAGGCTACGGCGGCGCCCCGATGGATCGCTTTGGCGACCACAGTGAGGCGACCACAAAGGCGTGGGATGCCAAAGTAGACCAGTGGCTCATATCGCTAAACGAAATTGACGTAGAGACGCTTGCGGGTACAGCCGAAGCCGTCACCTATGTGTTCACGCGTGAGCAACTGCAGGCACATGTTGATCGACGAATTTGCCAGACCGACTTGTGGAATATCAGCCCGACCTGGACAGGCTGGCAATTTATGTTTGCGTCCACATTAGCCATACAGCCGATCGAAACCGCTGACGAACGGCAAGCCGCCATCGATCGCATCGTTGATGCGGCGCGATTCCTGAAAACGGATACCAGTAATTTGCGCCGAGGTCTTGATCAAGGTTACGCCGCGCCACAAAGTAACGTTGTTGCCGTCATCGGCCAGGTAACGTCACTCGTCGACACGCCCACTGGAGATTCACCGCTGTTCAGCCCTGCCTCCCGCTCCAACGACGAGGGCTTCATTAGTGACTATCGTGCAGCTTACGAGTCGACTCTCAAGCCGGCGCTGGTCGCTTATCGCGACTTTTTAACAAACCAATACGAGGGTCGCGGCGCTATCGGCGTCGGAAATAATCCGAACGGTGAGGCCTGTTACGCGGCATCGGTCCGCTATTGGTCGTCGGTTTCGATGACTGCCGAGGAAATTCACCGCGCCGGTCTCTCGCAAATGGCGCGCATCCAGAGCGAGATGCTGCAGATAGCAAAGGACTCATTTGGCACTGACGACGTAAAGGGCTTGCTCACAGAATTGCGCACGAACCCTGAATACACATTCGGCAGCGAACAGGAAATGCTGGACTATATTGGCGCTGCGGTGCAACGCGGTAAGGAGGCCGTGCCAGATTGGTTCGGCAACGTTCCCGATGCCGATTTGATCATCCTCCCGTCGCCCGCTTACGAAAAGGATTCTGGTGGAGGCTTCTATTCTGCCGGTGCGGCCGACGGCAGTCGCCCGGGAACTTACCAGGTGGGTACCTACAATCCGCAGGGAATCAGTAAGGCAGGCCCGGAATCGACCGCGTTTCACGAGAGCTACCCCGGCCATCACATGCAAGTCTCGCTTGCGCTTACAAACTCGTCTTTGCACCCGATATTGCGCTACATCGGGGTATCAGGTTTTGTCGAAGGCTGGGCGTTGTACACCGAGCGCCTCGCGGATGAAATGGGCCTGTATTCCAGTGATATTTCACGGCTGGGAATGCTCTCGAACGAGGCCTATCGTGCGGCCAGGCTCGTGGTCGACCCAGGCATGCACGTAATGGGCTGGAGCCGCGATGACGCCATTCAATACATGCTGGACCACACCGCAGAAGGTATCGATTCGCTCACCTCGGAGGTCGATCGCTACGCAGCCGTGCCGGGACAGGCTACGTCGTATCTGCTCGGCAGCCTCGAAATTCAGCGGCTGCGAAAGAAAGCGGAGCTGGCTTTGGGCGACGATTTCGACATTCGTGAATTCCACGACCGCATCCTCGCTAACGGCGGCGTAACACTACCGATGCTCGGCACGACAATCGATGCCTGGATCGC
>CAYTNO010000164.1:0-5259 GCA_964439125.1 uncultured Woeseiaceae bacterium
CGATCTATACCACCGACAGTTTGACAGGCGTGCTGTATCGATACTCTGTCTCAGTCAAAGAATTTTCTGTTGTTGTGGATTCCGGCACATTCGTATCGCCGCAGGGGCTCGCGCTGGATGTCAGCGGCGATCATCTGTTTGTTGCCGACTACGTCGGTGGCCTGTACCGCGTTCGACTCGCCGATGGACGAGTCGAACGAATAACGTCAGCTGATTCGATCAATACCTACGGAATCGATGGGCTGTACCGCCATGGCAATGAGCTGGTCGCGATTCAAAACGGAATACGGCCACACCGGGTCGTTGCATTGGCGCTGTCTGATGACGGTTTGTCGATTACGGGCAGTCGAACATTGGCGCGCAACTTGCCGGAGTTTGACGAGCCAACGCTCGGCACGATCGTAGGTGACAGTTTCTACTTTGTTGCAAACAGTCACTGGAATAGTTTTGATCGCAATAACAATTTGCCGGACGGGCTCAGCAATCCGATTATTCTGAAGCTGCCGCTCTAGCTGGCGCCCTGGTGACAAACCGGGCAATCGGCCCGCTTCGAAATAGCAACGGACCTAAAGTCACCGCTTGCGGCATCAAACAGAAGTAGTCTGCCACGAGGCGAGTCGATGCCAGCAAGATACTTGAGCGCCTCAGCGGCCATTAGTGTGCCGATGACGCCAGGCACCGCCGCCAATACGCCATTGCCTGCACAACTCTCAAGAGACTCGTCTCTTTCCTGATACAGGCACCGGTAGCATGGCGAGGTTTCGAAGTCCGGGCCGAACACAGCCAGCTGCCCTTCAAGGCGTATAGCCGCGCCGGACACAAGGCAGCGACTTGCCGCCACACAGGCACTGTTTACCTGGAATCTTGTGGCGAAGTTATCCGAGCCGTCTAAAACGACGTCGGTGGCAACAACTGCTGCGGCAAGCGCGTCGTCATCGAGGCGTTCAGTGATTGCCGTAATTTCAATGTCGGGGTTTGTTGCCGCAAATCGCGATGCTGCGACCGTGGCTTTCTGTTTTCCGACGTCACCCGGTGCGTAGATTGTCTGGCGGCCGAGATTGGTCTCATCGACGGTATCGAAGTCACACAAAGTGACATGGCCGACGCCGCTGGCAACCAGGTAGCTTGCGGCGGCGCAGCCAATGCCGCCCACGCCAATGAGCAGCGCAGAAGACGCGCTAATCTGCGCCTGACCGCTCGCCCCAACTTGCGTCAGTGCAAGGTGTCGGGCGTGACGGCTCAGGTTTGGATTTGGTTCGGGCATCGCCGTAGTGGCGCTAGTCGTCGATTGTGACTTCCAGGATAGTCACAGTATCGAGCGGCACGTCCTGGTGCCCACCGCGACTTCCCGTCGGAACGGCAGCGATCTTATCGACGACATCCATGCCGTCGTTGATGCGCCCAAATACGGCATAGCCGAAGTCGCGGCCACCGTGGTTCAGAAAATCGTTGTCGCCAACGTTGACAAAAAATTGGGACGTAGCACTGTCGACAACGCCGGTGCGGGCCATCGCCAGTGTTCCCCTGACATTTTGCTCGCCGTTATCAGCTTCATTCTTGATAGGGTCGCGCGTCGGTTTGCTGGACATGCTTTCGTCCATTCCGCCGCACTGAATCATGAAGTTCGGAATGACGCGGTGGAAAATGGTATCGGTGAAATGGCCATCGGCGACGTACTGGCGAAAGTTTTCGCAGGAAATCGGTGCCTTGTCTTCAAAAAGTTCGACGGAAATATTGCCGTGGTTTGTCTTGATCGTAATCATGGTCGCTCGCTGCTGGAAAAATGGGCACAGGTCACGCGCGGGTGGCCTGCGTAGTCATCGTAACACTGGATCGAGGTCCAGCCATACGACTTCAGAATTTCGGCGACCTGATCCTTTTGCGTTGCGCCATGTTCAAGAAACAGGAGGCCGCTGTCCGCAATTATCGACAAGCAGTCGCGAGCCAGCAACTCGATTGCATCGAGGCCGCTGTTACCTGACAACAGCGCGAGCATCGGTTCCGTGGCCAGCGCTGCAAGTGCCTCGTCTCCTTCGGAGACGTAGGGCGGGTTGGAGCAGATCACCTTGAAGCGCTGGTTTGCGACGGGTTCGGTCCAGTCGCCTTCAAGAAAACTGACATTGCTGATCGTGAGTTGCCGTGCATTTTGCTGTGCAACTGCCAGTGCGTCCGAGCTGATATCAACCGCGGTGACGTCGCAGAGTGGCCGATCACTGGCGATGGCCAGGGCTATCGCGCCACTGCCAGTGCCCAGATCGAGTATGCGCCAATCAGCGTCGCGCGGAATTTCGCGTAACGCACGATCTACGAGAATCTCGGTTTCGGGCCTCGGTACCAGGGTTGCCGGGCTCACCATGAGTTCGAGCGACCAGAATTCCTTCACGCCCGTGATATAGGCCATCGGCTCGCCCGAGAGCCGCAGTTGGACTGTTGTCTCCAGTCGTTCAACCGTCGCATCGTCAATAGCCTCTTCGGGATGGGCAAACAGGTAGCTGCGCGGCATATCAATGGCTCGCGCGAGCAGAATTTCGGCGTCGAGCCGACCCGACTCACTGACGTCGTCAAGCCGGGCCGCGGTCTGGGCGAGAACCGATCTGATGGTCAGTGCGTTGCTCACTTTTTGCCGCCCACGCTGGTCGCAGGATATGCGCATCGCGTACACTGCATACCACTTTCAATTGTAACCATACTGGCTAACCGCCTCTTACATTCTATGAACGTCTATTCCAACATTCTCGACCTTGTGGGTCGAACGCCAATGCTCGAGCTTACACATCTCGACACGGGGCTATGCCGCCTGTTTCTTAAACTTGAATTCATGAACCCGGGCGGTTCGATCAAGGATCGTATCGGTATCTCGATGATCGAGGAAGCCGAAAAGCGCGGCGATATCAGCCCTGGTGACACGCTCGTCGAGGCAACAGCGGGCAATACCGGTCTGGGCCTGGCGCTTGTTGCCGGTCAAAAAGGCTACAAGATGATTCTGGTGCTGCCGGACAAAATGAGCCAGGAGAAGATCTTCAACCTGCGCGCGATGGGTGCGGAGGTCGTTCTGACCCGCTCGGATGTTGGCAGGGGGCACCCGGAGTACTACCAGGATCTCGGGCAACGCATCGCGACCGAGCAGGGCGCCTATTTTATCAATCAGTTCGGCAATCCTGATAATCCGCTGGCGCATGAACAGACAACGGGCCCGGAAATAGTCGAGCAGATGAACGGCGATGTGGACGCGATAGTACTGGGCGTTGGCTCGAGTGGCACCGTGTCCGGCATTGGTAAGTATCTTGATGAGCATGCACCAGGTGTCGACCTGATTCTTGCCGATCCGGTTGGATCGGTACTCACTGATTACGTCAACACAGGAAAATTGGGAGAAGCGAGCAGCTGGCTTGTCGAAGGTATCGGTGAGGATTTTATTCCGTCGATAGCAGATTTTAGCCGTGTAAAAAAAGCATTCGCGATTTCTGACTACGAGTCTTTCGCGACGGCGCGCAAGTTATTGCGTGAGGAAGGCATTCTGGCGGGTTCGTCGACTGGCACTTTACTGGCCGCGGCGCTGAAGTATTGTCGCGAACAAACGGAGGCCAAGCGCGTTGTCACTTTCGCCTGCGATACCGGCAATAAATATCTCTCCAAGCTGTACAACGATTTTTGGTTGGAAGATCAGGGTTTCATCAAGCGAGAACAATGTGGAGATCTCCGCGACCTGGTCGGCAGGCCGCATAATGAGCACGCGACGATTACGGTTGGTCCCACGGATGTCTTGACGACCGCGCACAATCGGCTGCGCAATGCCGGCTTTTCGCAGTTGCCAGTGATGGACGAGGGTAGCCTCGTTGGCATTGTTACCGAGGACGCGATCATCCAGTTCGTTTTCGGCAAGCCTGAACTCATGAACGCAAATGTCGAGGACGCGATGCAGACAGCGTTCATCAAGCTCGACAAGGACACGAGCATTAATAACCTTGTCTCGATGCTGCACGTTCAGCCGTACGCGGCGATCATGGACGGTGATGCCTTTTACGGCCTGATTACCCGCTCTGATGTTTTGAATTACCTGCGCCGGCAGATCTGAGATACTCCGATAATGAGCAGCACTGATAAGAAGAAAGCATTCGCGACGCGCACGATTCATGCCGGACAAAGCCCGGATCCGACCACGGGTGCGATCATGCCGCCGATTTACGCTACATCGACCTACGTGCAGGCGAGCCCGGGCGTTCATCAGGGTTACGAGTATTCACGCACTCACAATCCAACACGCTTCGCTTTTGAAAGGTGTGTTGCTGATCTTGAATCGGGAACACGCGGTTTCGCCTTTGCATCCGGCATGGCAGCAACGGCGACGATACTCGAGCTTGTGGATAGTGGTAGCCATGTCATTGCGATGGATGACCTTTATGGTGGCACGCGTCGCCTGTTCGAAGGTGTCCGCAGCAACAGTGCGGGCATCGAGTTCAGCTATGTCGATCTAACAGACATTGCTGCGCTCCAGGCATCCATTCGCGACAACACGAAAATGATCTGGGTAGAAAGCCCCACAAATCCGCTGCTGAAGATCGTCGACCTGCGGGCCGTCGCGGCCATCGCAAAGGCCCATGACATTTTGCTCGTCGCGGACAACACTTTTGCGACACCCTACCTGCAGCGCCCACTTGAATTCGGCTGCGATATCGTCATGCACTCGGCTACGAAATTTATCAATGGCCACTCCGACATGGTCGGTGGTATCGCAGTTACCAACGACGACGCATTGGCAGAAAGGCTCGCGTATTTGCAGAACTCGATTGGCGCCATTCTCGGGCCGTTCGACAGTTTCCTGGCATTGCGTGGAGTCAAAACACTTGACGTTCGCATGGAGCGCCACTGCGTGAGTGCAGCGAAAATCGCTAGCTGGCTTGAGAAGGATGAGCGCGTCGATAGTGTGCTCTATCCGGGGCTGCCATCACATCCGCAGCATGAGGTGGCCAAAAAGCAGATGGACGATTTTGGTGGCATCGTCACTTTCTTCATTAAAGGCGATCTCGAAAATGCGCGTCGTTTCCTCGAGCGCTGCGAGGTATTTTCGTTGGCGGAGAGTCTCGGTGGTGTAGAAAGCCTCGTCGACCATCCCGCGATCATGACGCATGCATCCGTACCGGTAGAAGAGCGCGCCAAACTCGGCATCTCGGATCAACTGATTCGATTATCCGTTGGCATCGAATCGCTCGACGACCTGTTCGCCGACCTCGACCTGGCCCTCGGCACATAACTTGTAGG
>CAYTNO010000165.1:0-5241 GCA_964439125.1 uncultured Woeseiaceae bacterium
CCAGTCGGTTCGCAGCCGATTGAATTGTCGCCGATGCGTTAAGCATCAGGTTCTCGAGTTCCATCGTCTCAACAAGGTCGGTATTCCAGACCAAAGAGCGATCGGAGACTTTGACGTCGCTTAAGGTTGAGAAAGTCTTTTGCAGGAGATCGACACCTTCACCCAGCGACTCACCCGTACGGAATACAGCTGCGTGGCCCTGCATGATCTTTTGCATCTCGAGCCGGATCTCGGATGTGGGGCGCTCGCCATCCGCATTGCGGAGCCTGTCTATGCGATCGAGACTGTCCTGACCCGCGTCCGCAGCGAACTGCTTGTGGCGCGCGCCGGGCGTCATCGTTTCGGCACAGAAACGCGCTGCCGCACGACCGAAAACGACAATATCCAGTAGCGAGTTCGAACCCAGCCGGTTCGCGCCGTGTACAGACACACAAGCTGCCTCACCTACCGCCATTAGCCCGGCTACAACGTGTTCGGGGTCACCGTCCTTGCTGGTAACGACCTGACCGTTGAAGTTGGCCGGAATACCGCCCATGTTGTAGTGGACGGTCGGCAGCACCGGGATGGGTTCTTTGGTGACATCCACTCCGCTGAAAATGCGCGCGGATTCGGCGATGCCTGGCAGGCGCTCTTCAATGACGTCAGGCCCGAGGTGCTCCAGATGCAGGTTGATGTGGTCCTTTTCGGGTCCAACCCCGCGTCCTTCACGAATTTCGATCGTCATTGACCGGCTTACGACATCGCGTGACGCCAAATCCTTGGCATTCGGCGCATAACGTTCCATGAAGCGCTCACCATCGGAATTTGAGAGGTAACCGCCCTCACCCCGCGATCCTTCGGTAATCAAACAGCCCGCGCCATAAATACCGGTGGGATGGAACTGAACGAATTCCATGTCCTGCACCGGCAAACCGGCACGCAGCACCATGGCACCGCCGTCGCCCGTGCAGGTATGTGCCGACGTACACGAGAAGTAGGCTCGTCCATACCCGCCAGTGGCGAGAATGACCTGGTGCGAACGGAAGCGATGAATGCGCCCGGTAGACAGTTCGATCGCAACAACGCCGCGGCAAACTCCGTCTTCCATGATCAGGTCGACTGCGAAGTACTCGATGAAGAACTCGGCATCATGTTTGAGTGACTGCTGATACAAGGTATGCAGCATGGCGTGACCGGTGCGGTCGGCTGCTGCGCAGGTTCGCTGCGCCGTGCCTTCACCAAACCGCGTCGTCATTCCGCCGAATGGACGCTGATAGATCTTGCCGTCCTCGGTTCTTGAAAACGGAACGCCGTAATGTTCGAGTTCAATGACGGCGTCGGGCGCCTCTTTGCACATGTACTCTATCGCGTCCTGGTCACCGAGCCAGTCCGAGCCTTTGACGGTGTCGTACATGTGCCAGCGCCAGTCATCTTCGCCCATGTTGCCCAGCGCAGCGCTAATACCGCCCTGCGCGGCGACCGTATGGCTGCGGGTCGGAAACACCTTGGTGATGCATGCTGTGTTGAACCCGGCCTGCGCCAAACCGAAGGTCGCACGAAGACCAGCGCCGCCAGCGCCGATGACGACGATGTCGTAGCTATGATCGATAAATTCGTAGTCGCTCATGTGCTCAATCCGATCTTCAAAATTGCAAAAACGGCCGCTGTCACAAGAAGAACATGTGCGAAGCGAGAAAGAATAAGTGCGAGAACTTTGACGCCTGAAGCATGGACATAGTCCTCAATGACAACCTGGATGCCGAGATAGGAGTGGTAAGCCGTGGTCACTGTCAGCAGCAATAGCAAAATACTGTTAATCGGGCGCCCGATTTCTGCAACCACCTCAGCATGGCTATAGCCGGTAGATGTCGCCAAGGAAAAAGCGAACCAGAGCCCGAGACCAAGAAGCGCGATTGCGGAGACGCGCTGCCCCCACCAATGTGACGTGCCGTCTTTCGCGGTGCCCAGACCCAATACCTGACCGAGCGGCGCCCTCAATTTCATGGCAACATCATCCAGAAGCCAGCGGTGAGAACAGTCGCCGCAACGAGCACAAACCATGACGAGGCATTCGCCTGCTGCTTCTCAAACCCATGACCCATGTCCCAGAACAGATGGCGAACGCCGTTCGACAAGTGAAAAAAGAATGCGAAGCTCCAGCCAATGAGCATCAGTCCGCCAATCGTCGACCCCATCGCTTCGACGAAAATCGCGTAGCTCTCCTCGCCAGAAGCTGCGCCAAATAACCAAACGACAAGAACGACAAACCCCAATGACATCGCTACGCCGGTCGCCCGGTGCAATATCGAGAGGGTCATGGTGATTGGCCATCGGTATATTGAGAGATGTGGCGACAGCGGCCTGTCAGATTTGCTCATTTCATAACTTCTTGTTGTTGTTGCGTGATTCTAATCAAAAATCGATACAGCGTCCGGCCTTTTCCCAATCTCCGTAACGCGTGGGATCGAGGCTGCCGCGACCGCCGATCTCTTTCGGCTGCTGCGTGTCCGCGTTGGCGTCAGCGACAGAGCCATCCGCAGGCTTTTCGGCCTTGGAAATCTCCGTTTCGGTCTTATTGTCTGTATTCTTGGCAGGCATGGCAGAAGTATGACAGACACCCCCTACTCCAAACTAGTGGTAAACGGCGCTGACGCGCTCGAGTTCCTGCAAGGTCAACTGACCATTGATTTGCAGAAGCTTGGGGTGGGCGATAGCCAACGGGCCGGATGGTGCAACCCGAAAGGACGCGTTATTTGCCTGTTCGATGTTTCGGCCACAGACGAGGGCTTCTCGCTGCGCCTGCCTACCGAGTTGGCCGACGACGTACTAAAACGTCTGACGATGTTTCGTTTCCGATCCAAAGTCGATTTCGAGTTGCAGGCCAGCGCTGACGAGAGCCACCTGCCAGAGAGGCTGCGCGACGGCGTGGCAGAAATCTGGCAGGCGCAATCCGAGAAATTCACACCGCACATGCTAAACCTGGATTTGATCGGGGCGATCGATTTCGAGAAAGGCTGCTACACAGGCCAGGAAATCGTCGCTCGCACGCACTACCGCGGGGCAAGCAAACGCCGTTGCCTCAGATTCGAGAGCACCAAACCCGTCTCACCCGGCGACAAAGTATCCGATGGCGATCGTGATGTGGGCGAAGTCCTGAATGCAACCGGCAATGACCTGCTGGCCGTGGTTCCCGTCGACAAGGCGGACAATGGCCTTACGGTGGCTGGAGCGTCGCTGGTACATATACCGCTCCCATATATGTAAAGAATCCTCCGGCCATTGGTTATACGGCCTGCGCCCACGATGCTCACGGCAGCTAGACGGCCGTGCGACGGTTTAGACGGACGGGCTGCTAGTCGAATACTTCGGGTCGCATGTGCGGAAATAGCAGAACGTCGCGGATCGACGGTGAGTCGGTCAGCAGCATCACCAGGCGGTCGATGCCCACACCGATACCCGCTGCCGGCGGCATGCCGTACTCCAGCGCCCGAATGTAGTCGTGATCGAAGCCCATGGCCTCGTCGTCACCTGCATCGCGATTCGCGACCTGCGCACGGAACCGCTGTGCCTGATCTTCGGGATCGTTGAGCTCGGAGAAACCGTTCGCGATCTCGCGTCCGGCTACAAAGAACTCGAACCGATCTGTCAGGAACGGG
This sequence comes from uncultured Woeseiaceae bacterium, assembly GCA_964439125.1. Taxonomy (GTDB): domain Bacteria; phylum Pseudomonadota; class Gammaproteobacteria; order Steroidobacterales; family Woeseiaceae; genus UBA1847. Next base: position 3,636 of record CAYTNO010000165.1, read on the forward strand.
TCGTCGTCATTGCAGCGCGACAATGGTGAAACTTCGGTTGGGTACTGTGTGACGAATGTTGGCTGGCGTAGATTGCTCTCGCCGGTCTTTTCGAAAATTTCGATCTGTAGTTTGCCGGCTCCGTAGCTGTCTTTGACGGGAACCCCGAGCTTCTCGCAGACGCCAACAAGATAATCGCGATCGCGGAGTTTGGTCGCGTCGATATCGGGATTAAAGTGCCGGATAACCTCTTCCACTGTCATGCGCGCATAGGTACTGCCGAAATCGAATTCCTCGCCCTGATATTTGACAATGTTCGAACCCAGAACGGAGTCAGCCATGCCATGCAGCAATGCTTCGACCATGTTCATAAGGTTTTCGTAGTCTGCGTAGGCACGATACAGCTCCAGCATTGTGAACTCGGGATTGTGCTGCGTCGAAACACCTTCGTTACGAAAGTTACGGTTGATCTCGTAGACACGTTCGAAGCCGCCGACCACAAGTCGCTTGAGATTAAGTTCCGGTGCTATACGCAGAAACAAGGACATGTCGAGCGCGTTGTGGTGTGTCGTAAACGGTCGTGCGATTGCGCCACCTGGCGTGGTCTGCATCATTGGGGTTTCGACCTCGAGATAATCCTGCGCATCGAGGAAGGCTCGAATATAGGAAACCACGGCGGATCGTATGCGAAAGACCTTGGCGCTGCCTTCGTTCATTATCAAGTCAACGTAGCGTTGCCGGTAACGTGTCTCCTGGTCGGCAAGGCCGTGAAATTTCTCCGGCAACGGACGCAGCGATTTGGTTATCAGCCGCACTTCTTCTGCCATGACCGTCAACTCACCGGTCTTGGTTCTGAATAGCGCGCCTTTTGCGGAGACGATGTCACCGACGTCCCATTTCTTGAACGATTGATAGTCGCCTTCGGGTAAGCGATCACGTTCCAGTCGTATCTGAATTTGACCGGAGCGATCCTGCAATTTGATGAAGCTCGCTTTACCCATGACGCGTTTGACCATCATTCGCCCGACAACTGCTACCTCGATGTTTTCCTCGCGTAGCGTCTCATCATCGTGCCCATGGAAAGTCTTGTGCAATTCGTCGGCCGTAGCATTGCGCCGAAAATCGTTCGGGTATGCACGACCATTCTCACGCAGTTCGCCGAGCTTGCGACGCCGCTCTGCAATGAGTTTACTTTCGTCCTGTGTATTTTCGTCTGTCACGTGTCTTCCGTTTTTAAATTACAGTCCCTGCTTAAGACTGGCTTCAATAAAATCATCAAGTCCGCCATCGAGGACAGACTGAGTGTTACCGGTTTCGATGCCCGTACGCAAATCCTTAATTCGACTCTGGTCCAGCACGTAGTTACGAATCTGGCTACCCCAGCCGACATCGGCTTTACCTTCCTCTACTACGGATGCCTCAGCACGACGATTTTGTAACTCGAGTTCGTAGAGCTTGGCTTTGAGCTGCTTCATTGCCTGCGCTTTGTTCTTGTGCTGCGACCGATCATTCTGACACTGCACAACGGTATTCGTGGGCAAGTGCGTGATGCGCACAGCCGACTCCGTTCGGTTAACGTGCTGCCCACCTGCACCACTGGCACGATAAACATCAATGCGCAGGTCGG
>CAYTNO010000166.1:0-5231 GCA_964439125.1 uncultured Woeseiaceae bacterium
TTGCCCTCCTGAATAAGGTCCAGGAACTGCAGGCCACGGTTGGTGTATTTCTTCGCGATAGAGATGACGAGTCGCAAGTTTGCCTCGACCATTTCTTTCTTGGCGCGGCGTGCTCTAGCCTCACCAATCGACATCTGACGGTTAATCTCTTTGATTTCAGCAATGCTCAGGCGTGTCAGATCTTCAACGGCAATCAACTTGCGTTGTGCGCGAAGTATGTCATCGCGCAGCTTCGCCAGTGTCGACGAATGTTTGCGCTTGGCGCGAATGTGCTTCTCGATCCACGAGAGGTCGGTCTCGTTCTTCGGAAAGCTCGACAGGAAGTCTTTGCGCGGCATCCGGGCATCGCGAACACAGATCTGCATGACCAGGCGTTCCTGGCTGCGAACTATCGAGACAACGCCGCGCAGATTTCGTACGAGGAGATCAAACAGTTTCGGCGCGAGCTTCAGCTCCATGAGCTGAGCCGCCAGGTCTGATTGAACCTTTATTGTCTTTTTATCTTTAAAGGCGTATTTCTCGATGTTTGTCAGCACGCGTTTGTGCAACCGACGAATAACTCTGACTCGGGCTTTGACTTCGTCAGGATCGGGTCCGGTATCGACGACTTCATCATCATCATCGGACTTGGGAGCAGGGGGCTTGATCTCGTCCGGCTCGTTCGGGTCGATAAATCCGACCACGAAGTCCTGCATGCGCGTGTCGCCCGCGAGAACCGCATCCGCAACTTCCAGCAACCGGCCGATGGTCGGTGGGAAGTGGGACATGTGCCATTTGACCTGGTTGAGGCCGTCCTCGATGCGCTTGGCGATTTCGATCTCGCCCTGACGCGTTAGAAGTTCGACAGTTCCCATTTCTCGCATGTACATGCGCACGGGATCGGTCGTTCGACCAAACTCGGCATCGACACTCGCGAGCGCGGCTTCAGCCTCTTCGGCCGCATCGTCGTCATTCGATACTGCAGCATCGGACAACAGGATCGATTCGGCATCCGGCGCCTTTTCGTGCACCGCGATACCCATGTCATTGATCATGTTTACGATGTCTTCGATCTGTTCAGGATCGACAATATCGTTTGGCAGGTGGTCATTGACCTCTGCATAGGTCAAATAGCCTTGCTCTTTGCCGCGGGCAATCAGGTCTTTGAGTTGCTGAGCCTGTTTACTGCCGCCAATTGCTGCACGTTTTTCGCTCAAGACGAAACAACCTCCAAGTCATGGATACAAACGAGTAATTATACTATTTCGACTGGATCTAAAGCTATAAAATTCCGTCGAATTCAAAAACTAACGCAAAGCTCGAAATTCCGCTTTCTCCTCATCGGTCAGTGAGCTAAGTTTTTGTTTTTCAATTAGAAATTCAATTCTTTCCCGGCGCCCTGCCGCGGCCAGCTGCTCAAGACAGGCGGCCAGCTCTGCGGACGCATCGAAATCTTCCTCCGCCGGCACCTCAATAGCGGCCAATTTTCCCAGATGCCTGCCCTTATCGTCATGACGCCATCGCTCCAGTAGACCAGCCGTCGTGATATTGGGTTCCTTTTGCACGGTTTCAATGAGGTCGTGCAAAAGATCGACGCCGGGTCGATTGATGCCGGCGAGCATCTCAATGTCGAGCTTGTCTCCCGACTCCGGGTAATTCAGCAGCAAGGTAATCGCTCGCCGAACCGCTGATGGCCGTCCGCTGGCGGTCGCGCTGCGTCTACGCTTGCCTTCATTGGCCGGTTTCAGTGCCGGCCTGCCTTGCCTGTCCGGCACCTGCCCGAGCATCCTCTCCAGTTTCGCCGCGCTTAGACCCACAGTATCGGCCAGACTATCGACGAGCAGTTCCCTGTATACGCCCGGCGGAATGTTGTTTACGAGCGGCTTCGCAAGCTCAGCCAGCCGAGCTTTGCCATCAATGGTCGTCATGTCGACCTGGCTGGACAGCTCACCGATAAGAAAGTCCGACAATGCGGTCCCCTCGTCAATGGCTTGCATGAAAGCGTCGGAGCCATATTCGTTGACGTAGGAATCGGGATCGTGTTTTTCAGGCAGGAACACGAAACGAATTTGTCGACCTTCGCGAACCTGTGGCAACGCGTTTTCCAATGCGCGCCATGCGGCCGCTTTACCCGCTCGATCGCCGTCGAAACTGAATACCACGTTCTCGGTTAGACGGAAGATACGGTCGAGATGGTCCGATGTGGTTGCGGTGCCCAGCGTCGCGACCGAAAAATCGATGCCATGACGTGAAAGGGCAACTACGTCCATATAACCTTCAACAACAACGAGCTGATCTATCTGGCGCAGCGCCTGGCGCGCTTCGTACAGGCCGTAAAGCTCCCGCCCCTTGTGAAACAGCACGGTCTCCGGTGAGTTCAGGTACTTGGGTTCGCCGTCGCCGAGCGCGCGCCCGCCAAAACCGATTGTGCGGCCGCGGGCATCGCGGATAGGGAACATTATTCGGTCGCGAAACCGGTCATAGTGCTTGCCGTTGTCTTTACGGATAACCAGCCCGGTGGCCAGTAGCCGTTCGGCAGCCTCGGAGGTCTTGCCGAACTTGTCGAGCACGTCGCTCCAGCTGTCCGGCGCGTAGCCGATGCCGAAGCGTTTCGCTGTCGCACCGTCGATACCGCGCTGCTTGAGATAGTCGACGGCACTTGAATTGTCACGCAGGCACGCCTGCCAGTGATTCTCGACACTGCCCATCAAGGAAAAAAGTTCATCGTAGCGGCGAGCGGGGCGGTCGCTCTCGTCCCTGGGCACGTCGACGCCCATCATGCTCGCGAGGGCCTCTATGGCCTCGACAAAGCTCATGTGATCGAACTCCATGAGAAATCCGATCGCGGTGCCGTGTGCACCACAGCCGAAGCAATGATAAAAACCTTTAGATGGGCTTACCGTGAAAGACGGTGTCTTTTCGTCGTGGAATGGACAACAGGCTTTGAACTCGCGACCTGCTTTCTTAAGTTGGATGCGTCGCCCGAGGACCTCGATGATGTCCGCTCGCGCGATCAGGTCGTCAATAAAATCCTGGGGAATCATTCGACTAGCATAATCGTTTCGGCGCGATGCGCCAGCGCTAGCCTAGTCGCGCTTTGACCTTGGCGCCTACCGCGCCCATGTCTGCCCGGCCAGCTGCTTTGGACTTTATCTGTCCCATCACTTTGCCCATGTCGCGAATGCTCTCGGCACCTGTTGCGCTGATGGCTTCGTCAATGAGCGCGTCGAGCTCAGTATCGCTCAATTGCTCGGGCAGGTAGGTATCGAGAACAGCGATCTCAGCGAGCTCGATGTCCGCGAGATCATTGCGGTCACCGTTTTGAAATTGTTCTACAGAGTCGCGCCGCTGCTTGACCATCTTATCGAGCACCGACAACACCGCAGCATCATCAAGCTCGATGCGCTTGTCGATTTCGATTTGATTGATAGCAGCGAGCATCAGACGCACCACTTTCAGCCGCTCTTTCTCGCCGGCCTTCATGGCAGACTTCATGTCTTCTATGATTTGGTCTTTCAGGGACATGGCGGTAGCTTCGGCGGTGCTCCGACGGTTGCTCCGATAATACGGAGCGTCAGTAACCTAGTAGAGACGTTTGCGCTTGGATTCGTCGCGGGAAGATTTCTTCAAGTGCCGTTTGACGGCAGCGGCCTTCTTACGCTTGCGCTCCTGCGTCGGCTTCTCGTAATACTCGCGGCGGCGCAGTTCTGTCAGGATACCGGCCTTCTCGCAGGCGCGCTTGAAGCGGCGAAGCGCGGCGTCAAAATACTCATTCTCTTTTATACGAACACTGGGCATACGAATTCAGTTCTTCTGTCCAAACATAAATAAACCCGGTCGAGGCCGGGACTGAGCCGCGCATTATAACGCCAGTTTTCCCGCAAATCCAAGGTAAACTGTCGCTAAATGAACGTCCTTGGCATAGAAACGAGCTGTGACGAGACCGGTGTGGCGCTGTACAACGCCCAGACTGGCCTTCTGGCGGATGCGCTGCACAGCCAAATCGACCTGCACGCGGTCTACGGCGGCGTTGTCCCGGAGATAGCGTCACGCGACCATATTCGGTGCCTGTTGCCGCTTATTGAGCAGGTGCTTGGCGAGGCCGGCATCAAACGGCCCGATGCGATCGCCTATACGGCAGGGCCCGGGCTGGTTGGCGCCCTCATGGTCGGCGGTGGCATGGCGAACGGCCTCGGATTGGCCTGGAATTGCCCGGTTATCCCGATTCACCACATGGAAGGGCACCTGCTGGCGCCCATGCTCGAGGATGCGCCGCCGGAATTTCCGTTTCTTGCGCTGCTCGTGTCAGGTGGACACTCGATGCTTATCGCGGTTCGCGGACTTGGTGAATATGAGGTTCTGGGCACGACTCTCGATGATGCGGTTGGTGAGGCGTTCGATAAGACGGCCAAGTTACTGGGCCTCGGATATCCGGGTGGCCCGGCGTTGGCCGCTCTTGCGCAAGGCGGCAGTGACACAGCCTATGCCTTGCCTCGACCCATGCTCAATCGCCCGGGGCTGGATTTTAGTTTCAGCGGCCTCAAAACAGCGGTGATGCTTGAGGTCAAAAAGGCGATTGCAGCAGGCGAGCTGGAGTCCTGCCGCGCGGATCTTGCCGCGTCCTTTCAGAGGGCGGCGGTCGACACGCTGGTTGGCCGCGCGCTGAAAGCGGCGAAGCAGGAACGGTTCGAGCGGATTGTGGTGGCCGGCGGCGTCGGTGCCAACAAGCTGTTGCGTCAGGAAATGGTGTCCCGATTCGAGGGTAAAGTCTTTTACCCACGGCTGGATTTTTGCACCGACAACGGGGCCATGATCGCGGTGGCGGGTGCGTTGCGGCTGGCGGATGCCACATCGGCAACAGAGATTCGCGCGCAAGCCCGCTGGTCCCTTGATACCCTAAGCGTGCCGGGCACAGATTAGTCATCAGCACGTTTCGAGGGTACATGGATATCATTTTTCTTAGCGACCTCAAGGTCGAAACCATCATCGGAATCTGGGATTGGGAACGCAAGATTCGCCAAACGGTGTCGATCGATCTCGAGATGTCGGCAGATATCGCGAAGGCTGCTGCGACAGATGACGTCAAGGACACGCTGAACTACAAGCTCGTTGCCAAGCGTCTGCAGCAGTTCGTCGGAGACTCCGGTTTTCAACTTGTCGAAACTCTTGCGGAGAAGATCGCGGCTATCGTTCTCGACGAATTCGACGTTGCCTGGGTGAAAGTGCGTGTTAACAAGCCCGGCGCCATTCGC
>CAYTNO010000167.1:0-5228 GCA_964439125.1 uncultured Woeseiaceae bacterium
TTCGCGCTTCATGTTGACAAATACCATGATGCGCCCCTCGCCCATCTCTCGAATCAAACCAACGAGTAGCTGCATCTTTTCTTCGTTGGAGGGGAAGAAAATTGCCTGCCGGACTCGATCTACGGTGACTTTGTCGGGCTCAATGCGAATCAACTCGGGCTCGTTCATGTGCTCGTACGCGAGTTCCATGACGCGCTGTGACAATGTCGCCGAAAACAACATGTTCAATCGCTTGTCGGGGAGCGGCAGCCGTCGCAGCAAATAGCGAATGTCCTTGATGAAGCCAAGATCAAACATGCGGTCAGCTTCATCCAGCACGGCGACCTCGACCTGATCGAGCTTGAAAACGCCCTGCTTGAAATAGTCGATGATGCGACCAGGCGTGCCGATGAGGATATCGATGCCGTCCTCAATGATCCGTCGTTGCTTTTCGTAGTCGGTGCCACCATAGGCGAGCCCGATCTTGAAACCCGTGTGCTTGCCAAGTAGTTCTGCGTCATTCGCAATCTGGATGGCGAGCTCCCGCGTTGGCGCGAGCATGAAGGCGCGTGGCTGTTTCTTCTCTCCGGCCGGCGGCTCTGAGGCGAGCAGTCGCTCAAATGTTGCCACCAGAAAGGCGGCGGTCTTGCCTGTTCCGGTTTGCGCTTGTCCTGCCACATCGCGCGGTTCCAGCGCTATCGGCAACGTACTGGCTTGAATTGGCGTGCAAAATTCGAAACCGGCATCACGGATGCCTGCCTGTACGCTGTCTTGCAGCGCGAGAGAATCGAATCTGAGTTCGCTCAGATGGTTGTCTGACATAAATAAAAGACCGGGAAAATGTGAATTTAGTGCTTGCAATATGGCTCGTGAAGCGGTCAAATTGGGCTCATACCGACGCGACAATCGTCGCACATGCCAGTTTCGCAATCACCGAATCATCGAAGAAGCCGGAATTAGCCAGCAACGAAGCTGCGACATATTGCCTGAAGTATTGGGCAGCGTCATCCACTTTGTAACGTTTGTTCACCGAAAGAGCCGGGAACGGACGAAAAAAGCATCCATTCGAACCAACAAATAATGTGGAGGTAAAAGCCGGTGAGCGACAACATCGTGCATACCAACGATAGTAATTTTGAAGCTGACGTTGTGCAGTCAGAGAAACCCGCCCTGGTCGATTTCTGGGCGGAATGGTGCGGTCCCTGCAAGATGATTGCACCGCTACTCAGTGAAGTAGCCGGGGATTACGCCGATAAAATGGCGGTTGTGAAACTTAACGTCGACGAGAGCCCGAATACCGCCCAGAAGTTCGGTATCCGCAGCATCCCGACTCTGATGTTATTTAAGGACGGCAATGTGCACGCGCAAAAGCTCGGTGCGATGTCGAAGTCACAACTAATTGAATTTTTGGACAGCAATCTGTGAGAGGGTACTTGGGTAATCAAACCAAAAACCGACCGACCAAGTCTGGCAACGCCAGTAAGGGCAACACCAATCGCCGTCGGCCTCGACGGCCGCCGCAAGGCGACTACCCGGAAGATGATGGTGGCAGCCTTGAGGTAATCGCACCGGAGGAGCTCGAAGCGAGCAAGAACATCATGAACCTGACGGAGCTCAAGACCCGTCCGGCTACTGCTCTTGTGGATCTTGGTGAGTCGCTCGGGCTTGAGGGTCTTGCGCGTCAGCGTAAGCAGGACATCATATTCGCGATCCTGAAGGCACACGCCAAACAGGGTGAGAATATCTACGGCGATGGAGTACTGGAGATACTGCAGGACGGCTTCGGCTTTCTGCGTTCATCCGACAGCTCATATCTTGCTGGTCCTGACGATATCTACGTAAGCCCGAGCCAAATCCGACGTTTTGCTTTGCGTACAGGCGATACCGTATCAGGGCTCATTCGCCCGCCGAAAGACGGCGAGCGATACTTCGCACTTCTCAAGGTTGGGCAGATCAATCACGACTCCCCTGAGAACGCGCGCAGCAAAGTCCTTTTTGAAAACCTTACGCCGTTGTTTCCGACCGAGCGTTTGGTGCTCGAGCAGGGCAATGGCAGCACCGAAGACCTTACAGCGAGAATCATCGATCTGGTTGCGCCGATAGGCAAAGGCCAGCGTGGCCTTATCGTGTCGCCGCCGAAAGCCGGTAAGACGATGTTGCTGCAAAACATTGCTTCGGCGATTTGTGCGAATGCTCCTGACGTAGATCTAATCGTCTTGCTTATCGACGAGCGACCTGAAGAAGTGACAGAGATGACGCGTACGGTGCGTGGCGAAGTCGTTTCGTCGACGTTCGACGAGCCGGCCAGTCGTCATGTGCAAGTAGCTGAGATGGTCATCGAGAAGGCCAAGCGGCTTGTCGAACACAAGCGAGACGTCGTTATTCTGCTCGACTCGATCACGCGCCTTGCCCGCGCATACAACACCGTTGTTCCGTCATCAGGCAAGGTTCTGACGGGTGGTGTCGATGCCAATGCTTTGCACCGGCCAAAACGCTTCTTTGGTGCTGCACGCAATATCGAAGAGGGCGGCAGCCTGACTATTCTCGCAACGGCGCTTGTTGATACCGGATCCAAAATGGACGAGGTTATCTACGAAGAATTCAAAGGCACCGGTAATATGGAGATCCACCTGGATCGCCGTATCGCAGAGAGACGTACTTTCCCGGCGATCAACATCAACCGTTCCGGTACGCGCAAGGAAGAGCTGCTCACGGTTCCCGAGGAACTGCAGAAGATGTGGGTACTGCGAAAAGTACTGCATCCGATGGACGAACTCGCGGCTGTCGAATTCCTGCTCAAGAAGATGCAGGATACGAAGACGAACTCGCAGTTCTTCGAGGCAATGAAGAGATAGCACGAAACTCGAAGAGCGCCCGTGGAATCGACGATTGGATGCCGCTGCTACCTGCGGTCGGCGTCTTGTGGGAATTTTGAATTAGCGACCAAACAGCCATTCACGAGCCTCGTCTTCTGTGTCGAACAACAGGCCAGGCAGACCGCGATTTGCCAATACTGTTTGCACGAACGACAGCATATCTCGAGCGTCCTCGTTCAATTCAACCCATGCGATCCTGTACCTCTGGTCTACGTTAAGCTCCTGGAAAAGTGCGGGGAGTTCGTATCCTTCTACGGCTTCGACGGGGGTGGTGGTCCTGCCGACACCCAGTACGTTGTAGCAGTCATTTAGCTCGCACTGCGCCGTTACCTCTCGCCACAACTGATCCATGTAGTGATAATCCTTATCGCCATCGGCGATAACGCGAATATGGTCGCCCTTAAAAATCACTTCTATTTTGTTATTCATTTCTCAACCTGGTGCAGCTACAACAAAGAGAATAGTGCAAATCAGATAGTTGACTCTCAATCACTGCTCGGCTTCCTGTATGCGCCTGAATGCCGATTCGATGCTGATGTTGGTGAGTGGATGATAAATCCCTCGTACCTCGGCAAATAGCTCTCTGGAAAGCTCAAAATCCGATCCATTTTGGGCCAGCGCGACATAAACGGGTCTTACCAGCCGTGTCCGGCCGTAGCGTCGCAAGTGCTGCTCGAGTTTCTCATAGGCCGGGCGATGCTGCCGCTGCGCGACCTGGATAAACCAGGTTCGGCCAATTTCGGCATTACTGGTATCGCTAAGGCCCAGTGCCGCATCGAGCTCACTGAGTCTCTCAGTTGATAAATCGCTATCCAGGCTGTTGATGAAATGCCGCATGGCTTGCGGGCTCCAGCCAGAGGACGGTACATCGGCAATATCGATCTCACCGCTGGACCAGAGAGCAGCCATCGCGGCGGCTGTATCGAGGTTCTTCGATGTGGGTATCAGCGCATCGCCAGGTAAGCCCGGCGCATACAACCACTGCTTGGCTTGTTCGCGGCTGACTTTGCCGGGGTATGCCGACAGGAGATTCTCGTCGAGGTAGTCGAGAAACTGTTCCGAGTTAATAGTGCCAAACTCGAAGTCACGAAAGTATTGGCCAATGAACGCATCGAAGACGTCGCGGCCGAATGCGTTTTCAAGGTACTGCAGGAAGAGATTACCCTTGTGGTAATGGACGACTCCTTGAAAGTCGTCCGGGTCGCCGTGTTCAAGTGTTGGCGCGAGAGCCTGCATCGCGGGGTTGACTGTCTCGAAATTCAGCAGCAATTCGCGGTAGTTCAGGAGGTTTTCTTCATCTGCCCGAGCTTCGCTGTAAATGACCTGCATCAGGCGATGCTCGAGATAGCTGGTCCAACCTTCATTCAGCCAGCCGTCACGCCACGTAGCGTTGGTTACCAGGTTTCCTGACCAGGAGTGAGCGAGTTCGTGTGCAACCACTGACACCAGGCTGCGATCGCCGGCGAGCAGGCTGGGTGTCAGGAATGAGAGCCGCGGGTTCTCCATGCCGCCAAACGGAAAACTCGGCGGCAGGATCAGCAGGTCATAGCGACCCCATTGATACGGGCCGAACATGGCCTCCGCCGTTTCGAGCATGGTCTGAGTATCCGCAAATTCGAAGGCAGAAGCTTCCAGTAACTCTGGCTCGGAATAGACGCCCGTGTCGTCACCGATGGGCGCGAAGTAAATATTGCCAACGGCGATTGCGAGCAAATACGAAGGAATAGGCTGTGGCATTTCAAATTCATAAGTGCCGTCTCGATCAGCGCCAGGGTCATTGTCGGCGCTCATTACGGCAAGGAGTTCGGGCGGTGTGTGTATTGTCGCGGTATAAGTGATTCGAACCGCCGGTGTGTCTTGCAGAGGAATCCAGCTGCGCGCATGAATAGCCTGGGATTGGGAGAACAGGAAGGGGTGCTCAAGCCCAGCGGTCAGTTCCGCTGGTAGCCACTGCAATGCCGTGGACTCCGGACTCGTGCGATAGTCGAGTCGCAGCGTGAACTCTTCATCCTTTCGAATATCTGCAGGTACTTTGACGAACAACGGCGTGCCCATGATGCTGTGAGCCTCGCCAAATCGATGCTCAGCTTGCAACATCTCGCCGGAGGTCTGAACGAAGCTGGCGGCCTCGATCGTGATATCACGAGTGTCCAGGATGATCTCAGTCGCGTCGCTTCCGATTCGGCGAATCTGCAATGTCGCGTTGCCGTGTAGCGCCTCAGCCTCAAAGTCGACTACGAGATCCAGGCTCAGGTGCTCTGTAACAAACTGGTCTGTGTTGGCAAAGGAGAAAAAGTCGTGCGAGCGCGTGTCCGCCACAGCAGCTGGCCCTTCTTGCGTGCAGGACAAACTCGCTAGTGCAAACGCGACGAA
>CAYTNO010000168.1:0-5200 GCA_964439125.1 uncultured Woeseiaceae bacterium
CCGGAGGACTAAATGAAGCTCTACGATTGCAGTACAGCGCCAAGTCCGCGACGTGTACGCATTTTTGCTGCGGAAAAGGGCCTTGAACTGGAAAAGGTCGAGATCGACCTTGCCAAGGGAGAGCAATTCAGCGAATCGTTTCGCCAGATCAATGCTGATTGCGTCGTCCCGGCCCTCGAGCTGGATGATGGCACCTGTATCAGCGAGGTATCCGCAATTTGCCAGTTCCTCGAGAAAGCGTTCCCGGAACCCGCGCTTTATGGATCGACCGCGGTTGAGCTGGCGACCGTGGTGATGTGGGATACCAAAATCGAGCAGCAGGGCCTCGCGGCGATGCGAGATGCGTTTCGCAATTCCGTGAAGGGTCTAAAGGGTCACGCACTAACCGGGCCGATCGCCTACGAGCAAATTCCGGAGCTGGCCGAGCGCGGCCGAACGGGCGTATCAGTGTTCCTGGAAAGCCTCAACAAGCAGCTTGAGGGCAACGAGTTTGTTGCCGGCGATTCGTTTTCGATTGCGGACATTAGCGCGCTTGTTCTGGTCGATTTCGCGGCTTGGATCAAAATCACGATTCCCGCTGACGCGACGAACCTTAAACGATGGTATGACGCTGTCTCATGCAGACCGAGCGCGGCAGCCTGAAGCCATCGAGCGAAAGATTATGACTACAACAGCCGAGTCTCAACTCGCTTCCACCGTCTTAATGATTCGCCCTGTGCGTTTTGAAAGTAATCCGGATACTGCGGCGTCCAATCGTTTCCAGGGAAGAACGCAGCTAAGTGCGCAGGATCAACAGGACGCAGCATTGAGGGAGTTCGATGGTCTCGTGACCATGCTCCGTGAGGCAGACATCAATGTTGTTGTCGTAGACGACACGTCCGAGCCGCATACGCCGGATTCCATATTTCCGAATAACTGGGTTAGTTTCCACGCAGATGGCCGTGTTGTGCTGTATCCGATGGAAGCCGAAAATCGTCGTGTCGAACGACGGCTGGACATCATCGAGAAACTTAGTGCGGAGTTCGATTTCCAGGTCGGTGAGGTAATCGACCTTTCGCCGCACGAGGCAAGTGGCCAGTTTCTTGAGGGAACGGGCAGCATGGTTCTTGACCGAATCAATCGGGTTGCCTACGCCTGCCAGTCTTCGCGAACCCAGCTTGAACCGCTTCGCGAGTTTGCGCAGCGCATGGACTACGAGGTTGTCACGTTTGATGCGGTCGATTGCGACGGTATCGCTATTTATCACACCAACGTGATGATGAATATCGGCGAAGAGCTTGCGGTGATATGCGATGAAGCAATTTCCAGAGAAGATCAACGAGCGGCGGTAATGCAGTCGCTGCAGAAAACAGGCCGCGAAGTATTGTCTTTGACGTTCGATCAGATGGAAGCATTCGCAGGAAACATGCTGGAGCTACGTACGAGTAGCGGAGAACGCGTGGTTGCGATGTCACAACAAGCACTGGATAGCCTGACCGGTTGGCAGCTTGGTCGATTGCAACACAACGGCGGAATATTGGCGTCCGCTATCGATACCATCGAGGCGTCGGCAGGCGGTAGTGTTCGTTGCATGCTCGCTGAAATTCACCTGCCGCACTGTTGAGAGAGCAGGGCAAAAGCATCGAGCGCGCAGAGTTGGAACGTGTACGGGCCGAGCTTCAGCAGCAGGTTGCTCGCGCCGAGGCTGGTCGAGCTGCGGCTATAGAAGAAGCCGAACGCCAGAGAACCCTGGCGGACGCGCAAGCTTACGAGATTACAAAAATCAACGATGCGATCGCACGGAATCCGGCGTATATTCAGTTGCAATCACTGGAGGCACTCAAAGCGATCTCCAAGGATCCGGCCAGCAAAGTTTATTTCATAGATGGATCAAGTCCGACCCCGCTGCCGTTGATGCACCTGGGTGATACGCAGACAATAAAGCGATGAAATTTTGACAAAAACAAGAGACACGATACTGATGTGCCCACCGGATTTTTTTACGGTGGACTACGTCATCAACCCATGGATGGCTGGCCACAAAGACTCACTGAGTATCGAGCGCGCGCAACAACAGTGGCAGGTTTTGCGCGACACAGTGAGTCGCTTTGCGGACGTTGTTACCGTGGATCCGGATCCGGCGCTGCCGGATATGGTATTCACGGCCAACGCCGGTGTCGTCTATGGCGACAAGGCTATCGCCAGCCATTTCATGCCAATGGAGCGACGGCCTGAAGAGCTGCTGTTCAAGAAGTGGTTCAGAGACAACGATTTCGAACTTCTGGACCTTCACGAGAAGATCGGTTTTGAAGGCGCCGGCGATTGTCTGTTGGATCGCGGCGGGCCGTGGTTGTGGACGGGCTATGGTTTTCGTACCGAGATAGAGGCACACGCAGAGATTCAGAAGTTCTTCGATATCGAGCTCGTATCGATACGTTTGACCGACGAGCGTTTCTATCACATCGATACCTGCTTCTGTCCGTTGACCGATGGCTTCCTGATGTACCATCCGCCCGCTTTTGACTTCGATTCACGAATCGCGATCGAAAGCAGAATTCCGCCGCACAAGCGCATCATCGTTGACACAGCGGATGCCGGCAATTTCGCCTGTAACGCCATCAACATTGGTGACAACGTCATTCTTCATCGAGCCTCCGACCCGCTCAAAGCTCGACTAATGTTGGCCGGGTTTAAGGTTCATGAAGTCGAGTTGACGGAGTTTTTGAAGGCGGGTGGTTCGGCCAAGTGCCTGAGCCTCAAGCTAAACGAGCCGGTACGCACTGAGTGAACGCTGCGCACCTCTATAGCATTTGGCCGAAGGACCCGGCGGCCCATCTGTATGAGGTCAGTCTTACAGTAGAAACGCCAGATCCAACAGGCCAGGTTTTCGAGATGCCGGCGTGGATTCCCGGTAGCTACATGATTCGCGACTACGCGAGGCATGTCGTATCGATCAGAGCCGAGTCTGATGGCTGTGCAGTCAAACTCAGGAAGCTCAACAAAAGTAGTTGGCAAGCCGACGCCGTCAACCGACCAATCACGGTGGTCATTGAAGTTTACGGCCACGATCAAAGCGTGCGCGGGGCGCATCTCGACACGACGCATGCGTACTTTAACGGGCCCTGCGTTTTCCTGAGCGTTACAGGCCAGGAAGAGCGCAAATGCGTGTTGGCAATTCGACCGCCTGAGGCTCCTGTGGGCAAGGACTGGCGAGTTGCCACTTCTATGCGACGCGAAGGTGCTGAAGCCTATGGTTTTGGCGATTACGTGGCGGACGATTATGCTGAGCTCATTGATCATCCCGTCGAAATTGGCCAACTTTCTATTGGCGAATTTAACGTCAATTGCATTCCTCATGCGATAGCAATTCGTGGCCAGTCACGAATCGACATCGCACGTGTTTGCCACGACCTGCAAACCGTTTGCGAACAACAAATGTCATTGCTCGGTGCGCCGCAAGATCTGGATCGGTACCTGTTCTTGCTGGATGCCCCGGGAAGCGGCTACGGCGGACTGGAGCACCGCTGGTCATCGAGCCTCGTGTGTAAGCGAGATAATCTGCCGCTGCGAAGTGATACTGATATTAGCGACGGTTACCGAACCTTCCTGGGCCTGGTTAGCCACGAGTATTTTCACTTGTGGAATATCAAACGCATGAAGCCAGCAGCGTTCATTCCCTACGACCTTAGTAGTGAAGTTCACACTGGCTTGTTGTGGGTGTTCGAAGGCATCACGTCCTACTACGACGACCTGGCACTCGTTCGATCCGGGCTGATATCGCCAGAGAGCTACCTCGAATTGCTTGGTCAGACTGTTACGCGCGTATTGCGCGGCGCTGGCCGCTCTCGCCAAAGCGTCGAAGAGTCGAGTTTCGATGCATGGACGAAGTTCTACAAACAGGACGCGAACGCCAGCAACGCGATAGTCAGTTACTACGCCAAAGGCGCACTCATTGCTTTATCGCTGGACCTTAAACTCCGTCAGGAGACGAAGGGAACAACGACACTCGACGATGTTATGCAGGTCTGCTGGGATCGCTGGGGGCAATCGGGAGTCGGTATGCCTGAGGACGGTCTGGAAGCGGTCTGCGAAGAGGTTGCCGGGCTGGATCTGGCCGATTTCTTCGATGCCTCCGTTCGCGGTACCGGCGAGCTACCCCTCAAAAAATTGCTTGGCTCATGTGGCATCAAATACCAGCTAAGACAGGCAAGTGGCAGGGATGACAAGGGTGGCAAGCCAGGCAAGAAGAGCGATACGCCTGAGCCGTGGCTGGGCGCGTCGTTGCTTCAGCGAGATGGCCGGTCTGTATTCACCGCCGTGTACAACGGCGGGCCCGCCGAACTCGCCGGCGTTGCTCCCGGCGATATTGCGGTTGCCCTGGACGGCATTGCTTTGACGGCCGCAAATTGTAACCGTCGGCTGCGAACGTATCGGGATAAAGACACGCTTGAGCTCGTCGTTTTTCGTGGCGACGAATTGCTCTCAATGAAGGTCAAGCTCGAGTTGGCTCCGAAAAACACGTGCTACCTGCAAATCAAACCCGATGCCGACGAAAAGACAGTATCTCGCCGCAACGCCTGGCTGCACGTTAACTAGACCCATGCACTACTTTGGCAACCCAAGGCTCCGGCTCTTTGCTGGCGCCGCTATGATCAGTTTTTCGCCGGTCTGGGTGAAGCTGGTAAGCGTCTCGCCGACGACCAGCGGTTTCTATCGTGTGTTTTTTGGCGGCGTTGCCTTAGCCCTGTACCTGGTGGTTACTCGCCAACGGTTGCAGCTGTCGAAGAAAGTCTGGCTGATTCTGCTCCTTTCCTGCGTGTTCTTCGCGCTGGACTTGTGGTTTTGGCACCGGAGTATTAATTACGTTGGTCCGGGTCTGTCGACACTACTCGCGAATTTCCAGGTGTTTTTCATGATGCTCGCCGGCGTTGCAATGCTCGGCCAGCGACCACGCCCCATGCAGATTGTGGCGGTGCCGCTCGCTCTGGCGGGCCTCGGGATGATTGTCGGTTTCGACTGGCAAAGCCTGCCAGCTGACTATCGACTCGGCGTGGTATTCGGCCTGCTAACGGCCGTTGCCTATGCTGGTTACATGCTTACGATGCGTGCGGCACGCACGGAAGCCGCGCACCCCTTGCCGACCCGGGAAATTGCGATCGTTTCGATCGGCTCGGCGATTATTCTGGGACCATCGGCGATGGCCGAAGGAGTTTCACTGGCA
>CAYTNO010000169.1:0-5165 GCA_964439125.1 uncultured Woeseiaceae bacterium
CGCGCAGGCGAATACTCAGCAGGCGCAGCAGCCCCGGGTCGTCATCGACGAGCAGGATCTTGCCTTTGGATTGTGCGTTTGAGGGGGCCATGGCTACAGGTTAGAGAGATTTAGTTAAGTCGGCAATAGCCTGAATTACGGATCCTGTGCGCGGATCGATTGTTCGATCGTGGTAATGGCCTCGAGTTTGTCTTCAGCCTCTTCGAGATCCTGTCGCAGACGACGATTCTCTGCCTCAACGCTTGTGAGCCGCGCACTTTTAGCCGTTTCCTGCGTCTGTGCCGCGCGTGATGTCGAAGCCCTGAGGCGGAGCACCTCGGAGTTTGCAACAATCAGCTGCTCCACGGATTTCAAGTGAATCGTCGCGAGCGATATCTCCGCTTGCGTCATCAGTGGTGCCTGTGTGAGCAACTCGCGCAACAGCGACTGTGCCATTTCAGCGTTGGATTCAGCATGCCCGGGCGTTGCAAGAACCAATGCGTATCGAAGATTGGTAGGCGGTCCCGGCGTCAGTCTCGAAGCAGAGCGCGCGTCAGCGTAAATTTCAGCTTGGGTCGCTGGATCACCGGCAACGAGCTTGTACATTTCCTGCAAATACTGATCGGCTTCCGGTGCACCGAGAATACCGACATCTTCCGACGACGACGATTTACGCATGCCCGACATGAGTTGTTTCGTTTGGGCACAGCCGCCCAGCAGCAGCGCGACCAGCGTCATCGCTGCGACCGTTCTTGCACCTGTGCTCAGTTGCATCTTATGCATTAGCTGCCAACTTTGGCTGTTCTGCAGCGCGCTTCTGCGGAATATCAATGCGGAAGTGCGCACCCGAAAATTCACCCGAATCGACCAGTTCCACCGAGCCCTCATGGGCCTGGATACACTCGAGCACCACCGATAAGCCAATGCCCGTACCGGCAACCTGACCACCTTGTTCGCGGCGTCCCTGGAAAAAGGCCTCAAAAATACGCGGGCTTTCTTCGTTGGGAATGCCGGGCCCTGTGTCGCCAAACTCGAGCACGAAGCTCGATGGTGTCTGACTCGCTCGGATGGTTATGTATCCGCCCTTGGGCGTGAACTTAATCGCATTCGATAGCAGATTATCAAGGACTGTGCGGATTTTGTCGCGATCTGCGTTCACATACAGGTCATCGATTTCAAGTTTTAGTTGAATATGAGCCGCTTTCAGCGCCAATCGTTGCTCTTTGGCGACCGAAATGACCAGCGCCCGCAACCCGAAGTCCGACAGCGTCAACACTTCGGTTTTCGTCTGCCAGGCGCTGAAGCTCAGCAGGTTCTCAATGAGTTGCTGCAATTTGAGTCCGTTTACGCGCAGGATGTCAGTCACTTCGCGCTGCGGTTTATCCAGCTCACCCACAGTTCCGTCGAGCAGTAATTCTGTGCCCTCGCGAATGTTCGCCAGCGGCGTTTTGAGTTCGTGCGACATATGGCGGAGAAACTTGTTTTTCTCCTGGGCCAGTTCCAGCAGGCGGATGCGCAACCATTCCAATTGTTGCCCGAGGCGCTCAAGATCAGTTGGTCCTTTAACAGCGATCGGTTTGGAGAAGCCACTCTGCCCCAACTGGCTAATAGCTGTGTCCAACTGACGAATTGGTTTCGCCACGAGCAGAATAAAGAACAGCACGAGAATCAGCGTGCCTGGCACCAGCGCAGCGACCTGCCAGGCCGACACCCGTTGCGCGCTGCGGGTGCTGTCCTGAAGTGCCTTGAGTTCGGCTTCGACAAATGCGCTTAGCGCTGTTGTCAGTTCGCCTACGCGCTGTCGAAGTGGTGCAAATTCTGCAATCGCTGTCTCTGCTTCGGTGCTGCCGAGTCCTTCCTGAGAAAGGGTAGTGACGATGTGTCTGGCGCCCGCGGCAATCGACGATTCGAGCGCTGTAGCCCCGGCCTCCGCCGTAAGTGGCGCCATTGCTGCGAGTCGAACCTCGACACTGTCGAGATCCTGCCGCATAAGCTGCAAGCTATCCGGGTTTCCCAACACGTGGTATTGGCGGGCAACACGCTCGAGCGACCCGACGCGCTCAACGAGCAGGCGGTTATTTTCGGCGGCTGTAACGCCGCTGGTGACGAGTTGTTCGCTTTGCTCAGCGAGACGATCGAGGTTGACCAGCGCCCAGATGACCGCGATCAGCAGCGGTAAGCCCACAAGCCCAAATCCTACGAGAATCAGGCCGTTAAGAGACTTTGGGCGGTAGATCTTCATGCTGACAGTGTAGCACCGACGGGAGCCTGTTCAGGCTGCCCAGTAAGCGCTTGGATCCTGTGCGGCGATCTTGCGTTCCCACTCAAGGCTGGTACGGACGATCGTGTCGAGGTCATCAAACTTCGGCGTCCAGCCAAGCACTTTCTGTATTTTCTTCGCCACTGAAATCAGCTCTGGCGGATCACCAGCGCGTCGAGGCTCTTCCGTAATATGCAGCGGTTCTCCATTGGCTTTTTCAACCGCGGCCAGTACTTCACGCACGCTGTAACCGTGTCCGTAGCCACAATTAAGCGTGGCCGATTTGCCGCCGTCCCTGAGATACGTCAGCGCATCCAGGTGTGCGCTTGCAAGGTCCTCAACGTGGATGTAATCGCGCAACCCGGTGCCATCCGGCGTTGGGAAATCGGTGCCGAAAATACTCACGCCCGGCCGGCGTCCGGTTGCGGCTTCGCATGCCACTTTCACGAGCAGCGTGGCCTTCGGCGTCGATTGACCTATCGTGCCGGTCGGTTCGCAACCCGCAACATTGAAATAGCGCAGCGCCACGTAGCGAGGTCCTCCTGAAAAAGCGAGGTCGCGCAGCATCCATTCAGTCATGAGTTTCGAGCTGCCATACGGGTTGATCGGGCGTGTCGGTGTGGTTTCGGAAGCCGTGCCGTCCGGTGGAATTCCGTAAACGGCCGCGGTCGATGAAAAGACGACGTGTTTCACGCCGTGCCGATTGGACACCTCGAGCAGCGTGCGGCTGCTTGCCGTGTTGTTGCCGTAATATTTCAGCGGGTCGGCGACCGACTCGGGCACAATCGTGTGCGCCGCAAAATGCATGACAGTGTCGATGTCGTGCTCGGCAAAAATGCGTTCCAGCAGGGCGGCATCACCGGTATCGCCGATGACCAGTTCGCCGGCAGTTACCGCCGCTTCAAAACCTGTGCTGAGGTTGTCAAGCGTGATAACGTCTTCGCCTGCGCTGCCCAGTCGTCGTACGACGTGGCTGCCGATATAGCCGGCGCCGCCGGTGACGAGAATTTTACTGTTTGACATGTTGTTCCGCCCGTTGCGTCAATTTGGCCGATTTTGTGAACTCAGGCCGCGTTCAGGTGACAAAGTTTATCAATACTGGGACGATGAGTACGGACTTGTATCGCACTATATTATGTGACCAAGGAGCATTGGGTGCCCCAGCGTTCGACCAATAGGCCAAAATTCCTGTGGCAGAGCCGCGCGCTGCCTGTCGTGGCGTTGACGCTGCTTCTCGGTGCCTGCGGTGGTGGCGGGAAATCTACCCAAAACACCGTGCCGGTTCCAAAGCCGTCGGACACGGTCACTGTCTCCGGAACGGTCAGTTACGAATTCGTACCGCCGAACCCCGTTTGCCGGGGCCTGGACTTCGCCAGTACGGTCCCGAGGCCGATTCGTGGCGCAACGGTGCAGCTAATCGATGTGGGTACGGGTGGCGTTCTGGCGGCAAGCCAATCTGATGAAAGTGGCGATTACACGTTTGCAGGCATTGACGCGAATACGATAGTTCGCCTGCGAATTCGTGCTGAACTGAAAAAGACGACCGGCGTCTCACGTTGGGATGTAGAGGTACGCGACAATTACGATATCTCAGCCAGCCCTCCTGCTCTCGGAAGCCGGCCACTGTATGTCGTTGAAGGGGCCGATTTCGACACAGGCTCGACGGGTGTTGCGGTCCAGAACATGACCGCAACGACCGGTTGGGGCGGCGCCAGTTACGTTGGCGATCGCGCCGCAGCGCCTTTTTCGATTCTCGATACTATTTATACGGCGATGACTTTTATCGAATCGGTGGATCCGAATGTCATTTTCCCGCCGCTCGACGCTTTTTGGAGCGTCAACAATACGTCGGCAACCAGTAGCGACACCGACACCGGCGCTGATACGGGAGAGCTTGGTGGCTCGTTTTATAGCGTCGGTCAAGACAGGCTATTTCTGGTTGGCGATGCTACGAGTGATACCGAGGAGTTCGATGATCACGTGATCGTCCACGAGTGGGGTCACTATTTCGAGGATAACCTCTCTCGAGCCGATTCATTTGGTGGTCCGCATTCGATCGGCAATCTGCTCGACCCGCGCCTGGCTTTCGGTGAAGGCTGGGCGACGGCACTTGCCGGTATGGCGCTCAATGACCCGCTTTATTGCGACACCGGCCCTGCGGGGAGCACATCCGGCTTCGGCATTGGCGCAGAGTCGGGTTCCTATGATGCTTCCGGGTGGTATGACGAGATCTCGGTCTTGCGCTTTATTTACGACATGTTCGACAGCAACGATGAGGGCGGCGATTCGGGCTCAATCGGTTTTGCACCAATTTACGCCGTAATGACAGGGCCGCAGATATCAACCGATGCGTTTACAACGATATTTTCGTTCGCGGCTGAGCTTCGGCCGACATTAGACCTGGCAGGACAAGCCCTCCTCGACGCACAACTGGCCAGAGAAGATATGACCGCAGGGTTTGACATCTGGGGCGTGGGCGAGGCCAACACCGCCGGTGGTGCGCCGGACGTCATTCCGATATACACGGATTTAACTGCGGATGGTTCGATCCTGCCAATATGCGTCAACAGTCAATTCGATAGTGGTCGGGACGGCAATAAGCTGACGGAAAACCGGTTCTTGCGTATTACCATTCCCTTGACGGATCAATACGACGTCACGATGACGACGACCACGCCGACACCGGTTACAGCGGATGTGGATGACCGTGATCAAAGCGACCCGGACATATATTTGTTCAGAGGCCCGCAGTTCATAGACCAGGGAACCAGCCCTGATGAAAATACCGAGACGTTCAGAACCCCAATACTGGAAGCGGGCGCGACCTATATCGCTGTAGTAGAAGATTGGCGTTTCGATGACGAATTGGCACCGAGCAGTTATCCTGAACGTATCTGTTTCGAAGTGAGCTTCGCATCGACTCCTT
>CAYTNO010000170.1:0-5158 GCA_964439125.1 uncultured Woeseiaceae bacterium
CTTGTCCAGCTCGGTATAGACGTTTTGAAGGACGTCCGACGCGTACTGGCTGCCACCGACAACTGAAATTTCGTATGGGCCGCCAACGGCAAGGCCGCGCGCTGTTATGACGCCGTCGCTACTCGTTGTGGAGACCTGTGCACGACCTGTCGGCATATGCACAATGCTGACGGCTACGCCGCCGGCGGCGTTGCCACTGGTGTCGGACACCACGACCCTTATTGACGATACTGTATTTTGCGCGAATGCTGTTCCGCTGGACAATACTGCGGCTAATGCAATCGCAGTACACAAAATAGATAGGTTCTTGAAAAGAAAGAGTTTCTTCACGACGTTCCCCCTGGTTTTCTTGGTTGTTTGCAGTTGGAATTAAGCTTTGAAGTATAGCTGAGGGACAGCCGCGCAACATGCTTTTATTGTTTTGTTGAGATCATATTTTCAAGCAGTGCGCCTCAGTAAAAGGTCGTCCTGCGTACGGGTTGAAACAATTCCTTGCGGTGGGCGCAGGCTGAGTCGACCGCACATAAGTCACAGCGTGGTTTGCTCATCTCCGGGCAGCGTTTGCGGGCCTGGAAGAAGAACCAGTCCACTGCACCCATGCTTTTGCCGGATCTGCTGACGACTTGTTCAATGGCGGTGTGCGCGGCAGCTCTCACCGCCCACTCATCGTCTCTGGATAGCAACTGCCGTCCGACCAACCTGGCCGCAAGTGCATCGTCCGTCACATCGATCAGGCCGGTGCGCAGGCAGGTGCGCATGACATGGTAGTCGACCACGGGCGGCACTTCGTCTTCGCCATGGGGCAGGAATGCTTCGGGCCGTTGCTGCAAAATTATTGCCAGAAGCGCCGCCTTTTTGCGTAACGGATCCTCCTTATAGCCACCGATATGATCAAGCAGGTGAAGAAGTGTGCGTAGTGGCGAAGTGGAGTCGCGGACTTGCGCCAGAACAGTTTGCGGCGTTAGACCGAGAGCCAACATGTCGCGTCCATAACGGTGAGCAAGCGCCAGGTGCAGGTCGAGAGCAGGCATTGGATCAGTGCCATCGTCAGCACGTAACGTGGCCAGCATGTCAGCTTTGCTGAGCTCAGCCTGGCCTTTCGGGGTGAGCAATTCCGGGTCATGCTCCAGCAAACGGAGGTAGGCGCGAAACAGGTAGAAAGCGCCTTTGCGTTCCTGTCCGTTAACGGTTGCGATGAGCGGCCGTTCGTATCGATTTTCCGTCGTCGTCCAGAAGCCGAATTGCTGCAAGGTGGTCGCGAAGAAGTAGTCGAGTGTCACCGGATGGTCAGTCGGCGGCAAATCGGGGCCCGTAAAAGAGAATGGTGTGACTTGCGGAAGGCCGCTGATGATTTTCGCGATGCGACCGATATTCTCTGGATTCACGATCACCCGTTCATCGAGCGGCGGTCGCGGTGCTGGTGACGAAAGCAGGAGTGCAGCCGGCCCGAAGCCCTCTATCGTTTGAGCCGAGAGCGGAATGGCCTGGCGTGCCGCCATGACAGGATGCCGACCCGATGCAAGGCCGGCAAGGGTAGCTCCGCAAAAGGCATCTCCGGCACCTGTAGGATCGACGACATTTGCCGCAACACCGGCCACATGCGTGGCAACTTCGCCCTGCACGACAGTCGCGCCATCGCTGCCCTGGGTTACAAAGATCGTCTGCCCGGGCCGGGCTTTGACCGCGGCGGCAGAGCCGAACAAATAATCTGCCTCGGCTTCATTCATGAAAAACACATCCGCGCCATCTAACACAGCTGCAATTTCACCCGGCTGTTCCTTGATGAGGTGGAGCGCGGTTCCTGCGGAGATTCGTTGAGCGCCGTTTCTTCGGCAGCCGAGCATGAAATCATGTTGTTGCCGGAGATTGCCGAGCGGCACGACGTGAACGAAATCGAATCCAGACAGGTCGGCTGGCAATTCCCTCGGCGATAACGACTCTTCAGCACCAAAATGCGCCTGAATATAATTGGCTCGGCCATCGCTGTAGCTTATTTCGAAGCGTGGGAGGTCCTTCGCCTGTACCGACGGACCCATCCAGTTCAGACTATCGGCGACCTGTTGCAGGGCGTCCGGAACGGGATTCGGTCTGGGCGCGAACAAGCTGGCTGACGCACCGCTGCGTCGGGCCGCCATTGCTGTGTACATGCCTGCGCCACCAGCAACCAGACCACTGGCGCCCTCCAATGTGTCGAGCGAGGCACCGCCAATAATTAATATGCGAATCTCGGTCAATCGTTGCGCCGCCTGTAAAGTGTCATTATCTTCATTAACACATTTATCACTGGCCGGGTAATGCAAAGCATGAAATCAGAGGTTGTCGTTGTAGACGGCAAGGTTCTCCACCTGGGTTTGACCAAAGGGCAATTGGCTGAAAATATTTTTCTGGTGGGTGACCCGGCGCGGGCGACTCGGGTAGCCGAACAATTTGACGGCATTCTATGTGAAGTGAAGAACAGGGAGTTCGTCACTATTACCGGCAGCTATAACGGTTTGCCGGTCTCTGTTATTGGCACCGGTATTGGCGTGGACAACGTCGAAATTGCACTGGTGGAGGCATACACCGTAAATGCTTTTGACTTCGATACGAGTGAACGTCTGCCAGGACTAGCACCGCTGAATTTTATTCGGATAGGTACTTCGGCAGGCGTTCAGGACGATATCGAGGCCGGAACAATGGCGATATCGACATATGGACTGGGCCTGGACAACGCCGGACTATTCTATGACCACCCGCCAGCAGATTCGACAGTCACAGACATTGAGCGCCAGGCGTTTGAAATACTCGTAAATGCCACTCCTCCCGAGTCCAGATTCCGAGAAAAAATCTTGCCGTATGCTGCCAAGGCATCGCCAGAAGTTGCCGCCGCACTTGCGAGTTGCGCTGCGGTTCTGAACATCGATCATGTGACAGGAATAACCGCTGCGACACCGGGCTTTTACGGCCCATCCGGTCGTTACATCGATGGATTGGTGAATACGGTTCCTGACGTCAAGACCCAACTGTCTGCCTTGCAGGTCGGCAAGCATAAAGTCGTCAATATGGACATGGAGTCAAGCTTGTTGTTTCATATTGCGGGCCACCTTGGCTGCCCTGCGGGCACAATATGTCCCATCATTAGCAAGCCGACAGCCAGTACCGCAATTCTGGATTACTCTGCCAGCGTAGATCGCGCCATCAATATCGCGCTGGACGCCATGTGTCGATTGAAAAATATACGGATAGGTGACTAGGCCAAGTGTTCGACTGATGCGATACAAGACAATACTACTGGATTTGGACCATACGCTTTTCGATTCGGATACATCCGAAACGACGGCATTCGGGCAAGCGCTGGAAGCAGCCGGCATCGCCGAGCCGATGCAACATTTTACGGCTTACCAGACAATCAACCTCGAGCTCTGGGCGGCCGTGGAGCGCGGCGAGTTCAGCCCGCAACAGGTGCGTACGCACCGTTTCGAGCGTCTGGTGGCGCAAGAAAACTTCGACGCCGATCCGCTGCAATTGGCCGACGATTTCGTTGCCGGGCTCGGCGCAAATGGCAGCTTGTACGATGGTGCGCGTGAGGTGCTTGAGAGCCTGAGCAGCAAAGCTTCGATGGCGTTGGTAACAAATGGCCTGAGCGAGGTGCAGAGAGCCCGCGTCGACCGCCTCGGCATCGGCGAATATTTCGACGCGATTGTCATTTCGGCAGAGGTTGGTGCGGCTAAGCCCGGTACCGAAATTTTCGACATCGTATTCGAAGCGCTCGATTTTCCAACCAGGGAATCGGCACTGATGGTGGGCGACAGTCTATCGTCGGACATGCAGGGCGGAGCGAACTACGGAATCGCGACTTGTTGGTATAACCCGAACGGCAAGTCAGCTCAGCGAGCCGGTCAGGTTGCTCACGAGATTAGTGACTTGTCCGAGCTATTGGGCGTCGTCAGCAGCTGAGAAGCCAAACCCGGTCTTGGGCCCGGGCACTATCGGGGGTGAGGGCAGATCATCTTCGGCGCGCGGCCAGGCGATCGGGAATCCCGGTCCGGCGATGAGTTCGCCTGCCTTGATCTCGTCGCGATCGAGTGCAAAGTATGCATCGCCGCTGGATCGACGACAGCCGTCCGCCATGTAAGCCATTGTAAAAACCCTGCGAGTTTTGTCCGTTTCGTTAGCATCAGCCGCATGAATGGTGCAGGCATGATGAAAAATGGCAGATCCTTTTGGTGCCGCGACTGCAACAAGTGGCAGGCTTGCTACCTGCGGATTTCGCAAAAGATCATGGCGATCCCCGCCTCGCAGTTGGCCTATGTCGACAAACTCGGTGATACCCATGGTGTGCGAGCCCTGCACGTAGCTCATCATCCCGCCACCCGGGCTCACATCATCAAAGGGTATCCATACAGAAACCAGATCCGGCGTGTCGGTTGGCCAAAACGGGTAGTCCAGATGAGCGTCCGTTTCGCGTCCGCCAGCCTCCTTGTATAGAGCCTGGTCATGCCACAACCGAATACAGTCGCTTTGCAGCAACGCCGCCGACGCGTCGCATAGTTTAGGGTGGAAAGTAAACGGGCGAACGGAGGGCTCGTCTTCCCATAACCTCATGCACTGCACGAAGGTTTGTTCATAAAGGTTCTTGTCCATCAGGTTACGGTTATCGCCCGATGTGCGCCGCTTGACCGCAGCGTCCACAGACTTCCCGAATCGATGGAGTTCTTCGTGTGAAAAAAAATCTTCAACCAACAGAAAACCGTCGACATGGAAGCGATCAATTTCAGTCTGGCTCAGGACGGATGTGGAAGGCCCATTGGTCATTTGAAAATTCCTGTTTTAGCGCGCGAGAAATTAATTGCAGATTTCATAATGCGTGCAAATGAACTGCCGGGTTTTCGGTAATGGACCCAAGCGCGCAATTCCGTGCTTGTTGATATTACGCTCGAACCTGGCGATCCGGTTGTCGAAGTCCTGAACCAAAGTCTGTTTCAGTTGTGGTGCGAGGAAAGAATACTGCAGTGAGTTCCGACTGAGCGTCTTGACCTCATCCCAGGATAAATTGAATTCTGAAACGGCGACGAAAAATTCATCCGTCATTGTAGAGTCCCACATACCGCGATCATCGGTCGACAGCGCGACGGGAATGCCGGTTCTCAGGTACTCGGGAAACGGGTGTTCGGAATAG
>CAYTNO010000171.1:0-5114 GCA_964439125.1 uncultured Woeseiaceae bacterium
CACCTTGGACGGCAAGGTAATACCGTCAAAGTCCTTCAATTCCACATCGCTGTGAATGTCTACGGCTATATTGACGAAACGCTCCCGGTACCAATCCTGCACATGCTTTTGATTAAAGATTTTCCTCAGCATGTATTGGCAATAAGGGCAGTCCTCGGCCTCGAAGAACAAGAGCATTCCAATCTTGCCCTGCTCACGAGCCGCCTGCATTTCTTCAGGCAAATCACCAAAAGTCTGCTCGAAGAAATACTCGCGGGCATCCCTCGTATCTGCTTCGCCAGCCAGCACAACGCCCGTCGCCAGAACGAACAGTGCCAGCAGGAAGACTGCCGGCACTGCCCTTACTTCCATTTTTGGTGCCAAGTTCGCTCCAGGCTATTGCGACCAAATTGCTGTGATCTGCAATGCGATTCGATCATCGATACCGTCGACATTGGCATTCGGCCCTGCTCCCGGTCCGAAATTGAGCGCATCACCTGAACGGGCTTCATAATTCAATGCCAGCCGAACCCGTGGGTTGAAAAAGTACTGTACGCCGAATGTCGTGCGCTCGAACTCGATTTCGAACTGGTTACCGTCCAGGCGATTGTACACATCGTAGCGCAGATCAAGCTCCCACTTCGTTTTCGGAATTCGGTAGCCACCTTCAATGTAGTAGCCCGTAGCCTCTGCAAGTGCGCCGTTACCCGCCGGAGCACCAGGAATGCCCTGACCTGGTCCGATGCCGAAGCTGGGATTGTGCGGAGCCTGCCAAATCATGCCGTCGCCTTTCATGTACTCAGCCGTGGCGCGCCAGCCGTTACGCAGATACTTGACGCCAAAGCCCATACGATCCCGATCGTACTCCACTGGATCGTACACAGTGCTTATTCGGCCAGAACCCTGCGGGCCACAAGCGGGAAAGACATTGCCATTGCTACAAGTATCGGCGCTCAGATCTGCGGTGCGCTTGCCGCTCTGCGACCAGGCAAAGAATTTGAGACCCTGGCGGCGCGGACCCTTGCCACCAAAGACCTTCTCGGCTGATGCATAAATGTACGTGTCCTTGTTATCGTCGTTATCACCAAAGTTCAGGCCGTTACCGTTACCCACCATGATCGCGTAAGACAGTTCCCAGTTATCGCCGACATTGAACCAGTCAAACATCTGCACACCAACGTCACGGAACGCTCCAACCCCGTCCTCAAAGCCGTTAAACGCGGTTCCTGGCGGCAAAGGCTGGGCCGGATTGTTCGGCGTGTAATTGGCGTTCGGAAAGCGCTCCAGCATCATCTGCGCGGTCACCCAGGTGAAATTGATGTAATCAAACACATGGATGGCCTGCAGCCCTTCCTCAGAGCCCGGATACTTGAACAATCCCATGCGGAATCGCGCCCCGTTGAGATGGTTGAGAGTGATACTAGCGTCAGTCGCCTTGGCAACAGAATTCTCGGGCTCGGTAATGCCATTGTTGCCCAGCTCCAGCAACAGAAAGTAGTTAATTTTCTGGTCAATTGGCATCGCCACACCACGAACACCGATGCGCGCGCGGTTGACGTTGAATTGTGACTGGGACTCCCAATCCGGAGCGATCAACTTCGGTGGAATATATCCGCCGGCCCCGTTTGGGTCACTTGAATCGTCCTGGTACTGCACCTGGACGAATCCCCACACTTTGCCGAGCTGCTCTGCCCCTTCGGGCTCCGTGCCTTGTAGCGTTAGCCAGTTAGCTCCGAGCGCGTTGGCTGACAGCACCAGCAACCCCATAAATAGCGATCCCGACAGGATCTGTTTTCGATTGTATTTATAATTCACGTAATTTCTCCCCATCTAACACAACGTGTTAGGAAATTTATCGTCGATCAGTCTTAAGGCTTGGCCAGCATGTAGCCCTGATCAACCAGTTCCTTGATCCGCACGATGCCACCCTTGCCTGACGAGGCATGAGTGTTCACCTTGATCGGCTCCCCGATTATTCTCGACATATTATTGATGGTGTTCTGGCAAGCGAAAAAACGTACGCCGCTTTCCACCAGACCATCGATGCGGCCGCTGTTGTTGTTATCTTCAAAGAGCAATCGCAACCCGGGGCCGAATGCCACAATTTCAACTTCGGCCTGATCCTGTCCGTAATGTTTCAAGATGTTGGCCGCGACATTCAGAACAAGCGTTTGCTTACTCGGATCCATGTCGCTGATCTGCAATACGAACTTGTGTTCCGCGAACGGCTTCGCGTCCTGTGCCAATAGCGTCTGGGGTGCAGCAAATGCGCATAGCACGAGCAAATAGCTGCCCAGCCTTAATATTTTTCGAAATTTCATAATCGACCTCCTGACTAATCACAGTGCCATGACGGCATGATCCGCAAGCCGCTACGAGCACTTGAACTACGGCTACAAGAGGTACTGACGATGGAACGACCCGAAATAATCCCTTAATCTTCGAATTCGGGCGAAAATGCGGAATAAAAGCCGTTGGTGTAACGTCTTTATCTCCACTAGTTAGTCTCGTCATTGCTTTGGGGGCTCTGTTTTATGGCTGGTAACCCTTTCACCGGAATAAGCCAACGCCGCGCTTTAAAAAAGCTGGTGGGCAACAGCAGGGATCGCCTGTATCGAATGGCGTACGCATGGACGCACAACCCGCACCTGGCAGATGACCTGGTGCAACAAACGCTGTACAAGGCGCTGAATAACCAGAAACAGCTCAAAGATGTCGGCGCAGCGGAGGCCTGGTTATTCAGGATTCTGTCCAACTGCATGAAGGACTACTACCGAGCCAAGCGAGAGGTCTTGTCGGCTGAAGAGCTGATCATCGTTAACAATAGAACTCCGGAACATGAAAGCGAGGAACAACAACTGGTGGACAAAGTGCGCCGCGCTGTGAGCCGGCTGCCTTTGCCACAATGCCAGGTGATTACCCTGGTCGATCTTGAAGGATTTACATACGCGACGGTCGCTGAAACGCTGGAAGTACCGGTGGGAACTGTCATGAGCCGCCTTTGCCGCGGACGACGGGCATTACGGGAGTTTCTGGTTGATGTCAGACCACAGCCACAATTTAGTAGAGCAACAACACTGAAGAGAGTGAAATGAACAAGGACGAACATTTTTCGGAAGAGCAACTGAATGCTTTTGTAGACGACGAACTGGATCCCGAAGAGAAAAGCCAGGTGTTTAACGAATCTGAGCGATCGGCAAAGCTGGATCAGCGTATATGTCAGCAACGCAAGATCAAGGAGCTCATCAAGCATGCCTACGAGGATGTCCCGCCAGCCAGGCGTATGGCCGGAGCACCGCTTGCGCGCACGGGCTGGCTTGGCAAATCAATAGCGGCCGGTTTTTTGCTCGCGGTTGGACTGTCTGCGGGCGTTGTTGCCCATAACTACTTCGACGCAGACCATAGAGGCGATCTCTTGGCGGCCAACGTGGTCTCTGCTCCTGCAGCAGAGATCGAAAACTACCTTTTGCACGTTGTCAGTGGTGAGCCCGAGCAGATGCATGCGGCATTGGAGCAAGCGAGGTTCTTGCTCGAATCGGCCGACGAAGGTGTATTTCGCCAGGTAGAAATAATCGCTAACGAACAGGGACTGGATCTCCTGCGCAGTGATGTAACCCCGTATGCCGAGGAAATCCGCGCTTTACAGAGAAACAACGTGGTTTTTTATGCCTGTTCCAAAACGATTCAACGGCTAGAAGAAAAAGGCGTGAAAGTAGAGCTTGTTCCCTATACGAACCCTGACTACACGGCACTAGACCGCGTTGTCATGCGCATGCAAGCCGGTTGGAAGTACGAAAAAATCTAAATAATCAGAATCGTGCGCCAGTGCTGCGCACCTTGGGGGGAATTTCCGAAATGAAGACTTCGTTGAAACTATTGTTTGTCGCTTTGTGTGTGGGACTGGCTGGCCAGGCCCTGGCCGAAACCAAAGATGCCGGACACGGCAAAGATTACCGTACATTTCACACTAACGGCGATGTTGAATTCGGCTCTGTGGACGATTCGTACACAGCGGATCTCGTGATGTACCTCGCCGGCAATCAGTTCATGGTTATGCACGAATTAATTACAGATTTTCAAAAGAAAAACCCGGATGTCGAATCCGTTTATGTTGAGACGATTCCGCCCGGACAAATCCTCAAGGGGCAGCTGCTGCAACAGGGTGAGATCGAAGGACAGCAAACTGCGATGAATCCGGACATCTTTGCCAGCGTCAATATCGGCCATTTGAAGAAACTCAACGGCAAGAGCCTGATGGATGAATACGCGATTTATATCCACAACAAACTCGAACTGATGATCGCCGAAGGCAACCCCAAAGGAATCAAGGGGCCTGAAGATCTCGGCCGGGATGATCTCGTCCAGTCACACCCCAATCCGTTGACAGAAGGCATATTCAAATTCTACGGAAGTGAGATGCTCAAAGATCTGGGACTGCATGACGAAATTACCGGCGGTGCAGAATGCAAGAGCTGCTGGGCGATAGAAGGCAAGACCTGGTTCACGTCGCGCCACCATCGTGAGACGCCTGACCGCATCGAGAAGGGCGAGGCAGATGTTGGCATCGTCTGGACGACTGAAGTCGTGCATGCCAAAGCAGAGGGACGACCTATCGACGGCGTGGCAATCCCGGCACCACTGAACAAGATTGACAAGGTCAATTACGCAATTGGCACCATGAAGAACGGTCGTAATGCTGACAATGCGGCTCGATACTTGTCCTACCTTGCAAGTGATGAGGCCCAGGCCATTTACGAAAGTTACGGGTTCATCCGGGCAACAAGCGAGGAACTTAGCCTCAAACCGCTGTGATCAGGTATCACCGGAGCAGACAAATGACGATGAATCCGTACAAGACGATGGTTCTCGCGGCGCTTCTGGGCGTTCAGTTTGCGCCCCCCGTATTGGCACAGGACGAGCTGGTCACGTTCAAGTCGCTTAGCCCTGACGTTGCCCTCGAGATGGCACAGGCCGCTTTGGAAAGTTGCCGGGCGGAGGGCTTTCAGGTAGCCGTCGCCGTAGTGGATCGCATGGGCGTCGCGCAGGTTGTACTGCGCGATCGATTCGCCGGACCGCACACACCGGACACCTCTGTACGCAAAGCCTGGACGGCTGTCAGCTTTCGCACCGATACG
>CAYTNO010000172.1:0-5112 GCA_964439125.1 uncultured Woeseiaceae bacterium
AGCGGATCAACTGACGAGCTACAAGTACGTCGTCCGCGGTAGCGGGCAAGTCAGGCCCTGATGTCCAGCGAGCCCGCGCCTTTTGATGTCGCTGTCATTGGGGCTGGCGTCAACGGTGCGGGCATAGCGTTCGATGCGGCGCTCAGAGGATTGCGTGTCGTCGTGCTGGAGCAGAATGACGTTTGCAGCGGCACCTCGGCGATTTCCAGCCGGCTCATACACGGTGGGCTGCGTTATCTTGAGTATGGCGAGATTCCGCTGGTCTTCGAGTCATTACGCGAGCGCATCCTGTTGCGACGTATCGCGGCGCACCTCGTCAAACCTATTCGAATCTGCATACCGATTTATGAGTCGGCGAGGCGCGGTCCGCTACTGATTCGGCTGGGCATGATTGCGTACGACCTGTTGTCGGTTCGAAAAACGTTACCGGTGCACGACATGCTGAGCCGGGATGAAGCGATTGAGGCCGAGCCGGGGCTTGCCGAAGACGGCCTTCGAGCTGAGGCACGCTACTACGACGCTCAAGTGACATTCGCGGAGCGGCTCGTATTGGAAAACCTGTTGGCGGCGCGTTCGGCCGGAGCCGAAATTCATACTTACAGTTCAGTTACAAAGATAAACATCGAGCGTGGTGCCGTTAGTGGTCTCGAGATCAAAGATAATATTACGGGCGAACAACAGACGATCGCTGCGAGCGTTGTGGTCAATGCGGCGGGCCCCTGGGTAGATCAGGTACTTGCGACAACCGCGAAGGTTAGCCCACGCCTGGTCGGTGGAACGAAAGGCAGCCATATCGTCGTTGGGGCATTCAAAGGTGCGCCACAAGAGGCATTTTACGTTGAGGCAGCCGCGGACGGCCGTCCATTTTTCATTATTCCGTGGAACGGTCAGTACCTGATAGGTACAACCGACATTCGTCACGAAGCCGACCTGAATGAAATTCGTGCGAGTCGCGAAGAGGTTGATTACCTTTTAGCCGAAACCAACCGTGTATTTCCAGCGGCGCGGCTCGGCAGCGACGATATCCACTACGCCTATGCAGGCGTGCGCCCGCTACCGTATCGCCAGAAAGGGCCGGAATCATCGATCACTCGCCGCCACATTATCCGCAAAAACCGCAAGATAGCGCGCGGTCTTATTTCCATTATTGGTGGCAAATTGACGACCTATCGAAATCTCGCAGAGCAGACGGTTGACCGCGTTGGCAAGATGCTGGGCCGCAGGTTGCCGGATTGCAGAACCCGGGACACGCTGTTGCCGGGGGCTTACCGACTCGACGAGGCTCGAACGGCGCTCGAATCACTGCACGGACTGTCCACGAACGGGGTTGAACGGCTGCTGTCGATCTACGGCGGCAGGTGTATCGATATTGTTGAGCTAACCCTGTCCGAACCCTCGCTCGGTAAGGCAATCGATGCCGGTGAAACAATACTCGCCGCAGAGGTTGTCTTTGCGATTCGCGAAGAAATGGCGCGAACCCTGACGGACATCGTGCACCGTCGTCTAATGATAGGTCTTGCCGCCGATCAGGGCAGGGCGCTGTATGAGATCGTTGCGGCGATTGCAGCAGCGGAATTTGTCTGGAGCGATGAAGACCGCCTCGAGCAACTTGAATCGTTACGGCGTTACAGCGCGTCCTTGCGAGTCTAAACGTCGCCTGCCGGCGCGGTTTTATGGCGTGTATCGAATCTCAGCGAACAACTCCCGGCCACGTCCCGGGAAATAGCGATAGCTGCCAAACGCGTAGTCGGCACGATCGGCGTAGTCGCGATTCGTTAGGTTATTCAGGCGAACGATGAGTTCAAGCGATGGCGCGAGTCGAGTGCCTGCCCTCAGGTTGGCAATAGCATGGCCCGGGTAACGAAACCGGTTTTCCGCATCGAGATAGTACTCACCGATAGTCGTCCACTGCAGCCCTGCGTTGATTCGTTCATTGGGCTTGAACAGCAACTCGACATTACCGAGCCAACGCGGCGCCGTATCCACGTCGCGACCAGATACAAACGTCTCGCCACGCGATGCCACGACGTCAAAATCGTAGCGATGGCGGGCGTAGCTGGCGGCCAGATTCAATTGCCAGGAAGAGTTCAGAAGAATTTCGACGCTACCTTCAAGACCGTGATGTTTGCTGCGGGCGCCGCTGATGTTGAAGCCCTCAGCATCTCGAAAAACGCTATCGCGTTTACGCATCGTGAACGCAGTCAAATCGGCAGACCAGCTTCGTCTGTTGGTGCGAACGCCAATCTCGAAACTGTCAAGTCGCTCTGAATCAAGATCAGCAACTTGCTGGCCACTTTGCAGTCGGTACAGCTCGGTTGCCTGCGGCGCACGAAACCCCCGCGACAGGTTCGCATACAAGCTGGTTTGTGCGTCGAGCAAAAAGTTGAGCGCAAACTTTGGTGCAAGGTTGGTAAAACTGTCCGCACGATCAGCCGGGCGTGAATACAGGCAGCCACCGAAACCACATACCGTTCCATCATCCTTCGTGTTGCCGTCCAGCATGCGATTGTTGTAGTCATAGCGTAGGTGCTCGGTACGTAACCCGGCATTGAGCGTGAGTTTCTTGTTCATTTGAAACTCGGCCTGGATGTACGGAGCGATGGCGTAGCTGGTGACGTCATAGTCGTAGTGCTTACCTTCAGGTCGCGTCTCGACAAGGAAATCGGATCCCTGTGTTGCTCCGTCCTGCGTCTGCTTTAGAAAAAGATCTGACCATTCGAGGTCGATCCCGACAATTGTCGAATATCTCTCAGCCGAAAAAGTCGCCGAGGCCAGGGCGCCACTACTGATGTGTCCATTTTCTTCCAATGGTTGACCGGGCAGGAAGTGCTGCAAAAAGCGCATGTCCGAACGACGCAGAAAAGGCCGTACTTCGAGCTCGAAGCGTTTTAGTGAACGTGTCCAAATGCCGTATACGCGCTGGCTATTTGCGTTGCGAAACGCTTCCGGATTCAGGTTGTCTCGATTCAGGGACGGGTCCTTGTACGCGTCTTCCCCCAGAATGAAACCGGCGGTGTCCTGATCCAGGTCCGTTGCGGAAAAGGCGAGCGTAAAATCCCCGTCGAGTTGATGCCATTGGCGTTTGAGGTGAATCTTGCTCTGCTGGTATCCGGAGTCGTCGCGAAAACCGCCATCGTTGGCGTAGACCATGGAGGCGAGCCAAGCCTCCTGGCTATCGAAAGGCAAGTTTGCGCTTGCGCGATAGAAATTATTCGCGCCGAATTCGAACGCAAGTTGAGGCGTATTATTTTCGCCGGGTCGCGGCAAGAGTACATTGATAACGCCGTGGAGTGCGTTGGATCCATATAGCGCGCTACCGGGTCCGCGAATGACCTCAATCGACTCTGCTTGCTCCGTGTTGATTTCAAACAAGGAATTGACGTTGCAAAAACCGCTGGGTCGAATGGGGATACCATCTTCAAGAAACAGGAAGGAGCCGCAAGAACCGGCGCCGGTGAGTATCGGAGAGCGAATCGCGGTCAGGTGTTCCTGTCCGCTGGCACGACCAAGCCAGACGCCGGATACTTTTGTCAGAAGCTCGTGGATATGTTGGTGTCTTGTTCGCGTAATGGAGTCTGAATCGATGCGTTCTATGTTTCCCGCATGCGACAATACGGGTTGAGCACGTCTGTGGGTCGTGACGATAAGCTCGTCTATTGGATCAGCGCTTTCCACCAGCTGCGCGAATAGCGATGGTGGCGACGCGAGTAGCATAATCAGCCACAGCTTCAGGTACCGTCGTCGGCAGATTTTTCTCATTCGTTTC
Organism: uncultured Woeseiaceae bacterium; assembly: GCA_964439125.1. Classification (GTDB taxonomy): domain Bacteria; phylum Pseudomonadota; class Gammaproteobacteria; order Steroidobacterales; family Woeseiaceae; genus UBA1847. The sequence goes on from CAYTNO010000172.1 coordinate 3,767, forward strand.
TCACGCTGACGCCATTATAATCACCTCAGATACGATCGTCCCTACGGAAGTACCAGCCCATGAAAAAGCCCATCCTTGTCCGTCCGGTCAGTTGTGCGCTTGCGTCGATTTTGTTGTTGAGCCAGGCGGTGGCGTGGGGTCAGAGTACAGACGCTGTTGCCAGAGAAAAGACGGACAGGCCGAGAATCGGCCTGGTGCTTGGCGGTGGGGGCGCTCGTGGCGCGGCGCACATTGGCGTGTTGAAAGAACTCGAGCGTTATCGCATACCGATTGATGCGATTGCAGGCACAAGTATGGGTGCAATCGTTGGCGGCTTGTATGCATCAGGTATGACTCCTGGTGAACTTGAACAGTTGGTGTCGTCGCTGGACTGGGCCGACGCACTTACAGACATGCCCGCACGCAAATACATGAGTTTTCGCCGCAAACAGGACGATGCGCAGTATCCGATTGACCTCGAAGTTGGCTTGCGTGACGGATCTTTGCTGTTGCCCAAGGGCGTAATCCAGGGGCAGAAGCTGGACCTGATCTTGCGAGAGCTGACAATTGACGTCTCGCACCTGACGGATTTTGATGATCTGCCAATTCCTTTTCGTGCCATCGCATCGGACATCGAGCGTGGCGAGCCCTATGTCATGGGGAAGGGAGATCTCGCGCGTTCGATCCGTGCCAGTATGTCGGTACCCGGCGTGTTCGCACCCGTAATGCTCGATGGCCACTTGCTTGTTGACGGTGGCATCGTCGGCAACCTCCCTATTGATGTCATTCGTGACATGGGCGTCGACATCATAATCGCGGTAGATGTCGAATTTCCGTTGTACGGGGCGGACGAACTCGACTCGGCGGTGACAATATCGGAACAGATGCTCACGATACTGATCCGCAAGGAGACGCTTCGCCAGATAGAAACTCTCGGTGACGAAGATATTCTCATCCGACCTGAACTTGGCACATTCGCGTCCACGGCGTTCGGTGAAATCGTAACTGCGATAGATCCAGGCAGCCGTGCCGCCAATGCGGCTTCGGAGCAACTGCAGCGCTTGTCAGTAGATGAGCTGCAGTACGCAGACTATCAGGCTCGACACGGTGGTCACCAGCCACAGCAGGAGCAGCTGGCATTCGTTCGCGTTGTGCAGGATGGACGTGTGTCTTCCGATCTTCTGGTATCGCGGCTGGATACTAAAGTGGGCGATGCTGTGAATACTCAGCGTCTCGCAGATGATGCTCAGCGCCTTTTCGGTCTCGATCTCTACGAGCAAGTGGGCTACGCCCTGGTAACAGACGAGTCGGGAACCGGCGTCGAATTTGATGCTCGCTCCAAGAGTTGGGGGCCCGATGTGCTGCAG
>CAYTNO010000173.1:0-5098 GCA_964439125.1 uncultured Woeseiaceae bacterium
CGGCTCACGCCGGGCAGCTGGCGAACGCGGTGGGCGTGCTGGTGGAAGATCAGGGCGTTCGGATGGCTTTCTCGGCGCAGTTGGCAGCTGGCCGGATAGACACGCTTCGATTCCAGGCATGGGGCTGCCCGCATGTCATCGCGGCCGCTGAGGCGTTTTGTGCGGACTACGAGGGCAGGAGCACTGCAGAGCTGCTTGATTTCTCGACTTCCGACCTTATGCAAAGTCTTTCTGTACCCGTAGAGAAGACCGGACGTATACTCGTCATTGAGGATGCTGTGCGCTCGCTGGCACAGGAGCTCGTCAAGCCTTCCCCCAAGGAACACTAAATAGACAGATCATGGCAATTTCGTTAACAAATTCAGCTGCTGAACGCGTGCGCAGCTACCTCGACTCCAAGAGCGAATGCGTTGGTTTGCGGCTGGGCATCACCCAGACGGGCTGTTCCGGCTATTCCTACGTCATCAACTACGCCGACGAGGTGCGTGAGGCCGACATCGTGTTCGAGGACAAGGGCGTCAAAGTCGTTGTCGACCCGGATGCACTGGCCCTGATCGACGGAACCGAGGTCGACTTTGTCAAAAAGGGCCTCAATGAGGCCTTCAGCTTCAAAAATCCGAACGTCACAGGCGAATGCGGCTGTGGCGAAAGCTTCAACATCTGAAGTAAAATTAACCGTTTACGTCTACCGGCTCGGAATTGACGCTGAGCCTCGACCTTCAACAATTATTTGAGCAAAGGAAAACCGTATGGCCGTTGAGCAAACGCTCTCCATCATCAAGCCTGATGGCGTGCAAAAGAACCTGATTGGCGAGATTTACAGCCGATTTGAGAAAGCAGGACTGGAAGTGGTTGCCGCGAAGATGATGCACCTGTCGGCCGAACAGGCGCAGGGTTTCTACGCAGTCCACAAAGAGCGGCCTTTTTTCAACGATCTTGTCGCATACATGACGTCGGGTCCTGTCATGGTGCAGGCGCTTCAGGGTGCGAATGCAGTCGCAAAAAATCGCGACATCATGGGTGCGACGAACCCGGCGGATGCCGAAGCCGGCACTATTCGTGCCGATTTTGCCGAAAGCATCGAAGAGAACATCGTGCACGGCTCAGACGCAGCGGAAACTGCCGCGGTCGAAATCGCCTATTTCTTTGGCGACGACGGCGTCTGTCCGAGAACGCGCTAAGAGGCATCGTGCCAGGCGAGACTAAAAAAACGAATCTCCTGGGTTTGCCGCAAGGCGAACTCGAGGCGCTGTTTGTCGAGCTCGGGCAAAAGCCGTTTCATGCGCGTCAGCTTATGCGCTGGATTTATCAGCGAGGCGTGACCGACTTCGAGGCGATGACGGATTTGTCCAAGTCGCTGCGGCAACGCCTTATTGAGATGGCAACGGTCGATGTGCCAAAGGTACTGTCGCAGCACGATTCATCGGATGGCACGATCAAGTGGTTGTTCGAGAGTGGATCAGGGCAGGCCGTAGAAGCCGTTTACATTCCGGAAACCGGGCGCGGCACCTTGTGTATTTCGTCACAGGTTGGTTGTGCGCTCGATTGTGCTTTTTGCGCGACCGGTGCGCAGGGCTTTAACCGCAATCTGAGCAAGGCCGAGATCGTCGGCCAGGTCTGGTATGCGAATCAAACCTTGCCGCGTCGCGACAACGACGATGCAGATTTTGCGATTACCAATGTCGTATTTATGGGCATGGGCGAGCCGCTGGCCAACTATCGAAATGTCGTTCCGACTCTCGACTTGTTGACCTCCGATCTGGCGTACGGTTTGTCACGCCGGCGGGTTACAGTAAGCACGTCGGGGCTGGTGCCAACCCTGGAGCGTCTTGGCGACGAATGTAATGTGGCGCTTGCGGTATCGTTGCATGCGCCGAACGATGCTTTGCGTGACGAATTAGTGCCCATTAACAAGATGCACCCGATCGCCAAGCTGCTGGATGCCTGCTGGCGATACGCGGAAAAGCGCGCCAACCGGTTCATTACATTTGAATACGTCATGCTTGACGGTATAAATGACTCGCTTGAACATGCTGACGAGCTATTCGATCTGCTGGAAGGCAAGCCGGCGAAAGTAAATCTCATTCCGTTCAACCCATTCGACGGCAATGATTTTGCACGTTCGTCAGCCGAAACCATCGGGCGATTTCAGAGCAGGCTGAGAGATCACGGCCTTGTAGCAACGACTCGCAAGACCCGCGGTGACGATATCGATGCTGCTTGTGGCCAATTGGCTGGTAAAGTGAGCGACCGGGTGCGGAACAGACTGAGCGAAAAGAACAGAAGGATGGCGACAGGGTGAAAATGAGCGACAGATTACTGGCCGGATTACTGGTTTGCCTGCTTGCGACGGGCTGCATTACAACCACCACAACCACCGGTGGCGTCAATCCAGATGTGGACAAAGGCGATGCCGCGGAGCTTAACTATCAGCTTGGTGCCCGATACTACCGTAACGGTAACTTCGAGCTGGCGCGTGATCGGCTCCTGTATTCGATCGAGCTCGAACCCAAAAATGCTGTAGCGCATTACACGCTGGCGCTGGCGTACGAAGCGCTTGGCAATCTGCGTCTTGCCACTGAATCTTACGAACAAGCGGTTCGAGTTTCGCCAAAAGACCACAAGGTCCAGAACGCCTACGCGGTCTTTCTGTGCAACCAGGGCGAATTCGATAAAGCCGGCGAGCATTTTTCGATTGCAGCGAAGATCACGGAAAATGACAATGCCGAGATCACACTAACTAATGCGGGTGTCTGCATGATGCAGAGGCCGGATCAGGTGCGGGCTGAGTCATTCTTTCGCGAGGCGCTCGAGTATCGGGCGAACCATGGAGAGGCGCTCATTCAGCTGTGCGTACTGAAGTTTGCGCAGGGTGACTACCTGGCGTCGCGTGCTTTCCTGCAACGCTATTTGGGAAGCAACATTCCAACGCCAGGAGTCCTGAATCTGGGCGTCCAGATAGAAGACAAGCTCGGAGATGAGCACGCCAAAACCGAATATTCAAACCGACTCCTGCGCGAGTTTCCGACATCACCGGAAGCCCGGCGTGTTTTGGATAGCGGGTAAGTCATGAGTGAAGAAGACGACAAGCCGGTAGAAGAGGCAACCGAGCCCGAAAAAGAAGGCCCGGTTGCTGGGGAACGGCTGGCCGAGGCACGTCGCGAACAACAAATCAGTGTTCTCGAGGTTGCGAAAGAGTTGCACCTTGACGAGCACAAAGTGGGTGCGCTCGAGCGCAATGAGTTTGACGTGCTTGGCGCGCCGGTTTTCGCCAAAGGCCATCTTCGCAAGTACGCGCAGCTCGTGGGCGTCGACGTCGATGACGTATTTACCGACTACTACCGCATGACGCATACGGCCGATATTCCGCCGGTTGTAATCGGCAGGCCTCGAACCAGCCAGGAGCTGTCGCCCGGTCCGTGGATCGCCGTCATCGCCGTAATTGTCGTCGCAGCTGCGTCATATTTCTGGTTTACCTCACGGTCAGAGACAACGTCCAGCGCCACTCCTGCTGCAGAAGCGCCATTAATGCCCGAGCAAGCGGTAGAAGATTCGCCTGTTCGCCAGGAGACAGTATTCGTGGCGACGACACCAGCGGAGGAAGCGCCGGTTGCCAGCGCACCGGCAGTCGAAAACCCGCCGGCAGATACGAGCCAGCAATCTGCACTTGGCGATGGTGAAGTACTGTTGTCATTGAACTTCACAGGCGATTGCTGGACGGAGATTAGCGACGCGACAGGGCGGCGGCTCTTCTTTGATATGGGTCGCACCGGGCGAATGGTGGAGTTAAGCGGGCAAGCGCCTTTTGACGTGCTATTTGGAAATACCGAAAATGTCAGCGTTCGCGTCGACGGCAGTGCTTACACTGTTACTCCGTCAATTCCTGGCAGCCGCACGGCGCGCCTGACGATCATGACTCCCTGACAGACGACCGTGAAACCGACCGCAATTAGAGGAATGAACGATATCCTGCCGGACGTATCCGGCACGTGGCGCTATCTCGAAACGGTAGTGCGGGACATTGTTCAGTCATACGGTTACTCCGAGATTCGCTTGCCGCTGCTCGAGCGGACCGAACTTTTTCGCCGTTCGATCGGTGAAGTGACCGACATTGTTGAAAAAGAGATGTACACGTTCCTCGACCGCAACGACGAGAGCCTGACCTTGCGTCCCGAGGCGACGGCGGGAGTGGTGCGCGCCGGTATCACGAATGGTTTGTTGCACAACCAGCGACAGAAGCTCTGGACGACCGGCCCGATGTTCCGCTACGAGAAGCCGCAAAAAGGCCGTTATCGGCAGTTTTACCAGTTTGACGTTGAGGCTCTGGGCTTCGAAGGGCCGGATATTGATGCAGAGCTCATCATTATGTGCGCAAGGATGTGGCGGGCGCTTGGAATTTCCAAGCTGAAGCTCGAAATTAACTCCCTCGGCACCGCTGAGTCGCGCACGCACTACCGCGATACCCTGATTGAGTACTTTTCAGGCGTGAAAAGTCAGCTTGATGAGGATAGTATTCGGCGGCTTGAGCAGAATCCGCTGCGAATACTGGATAGCAAGAACCCGGAAATGCAGGCGGTCGTCGAGGCAGCGCCGGTCATGATCGACTACCTGGACGAAGAATCTGCTAAGCATTTTCAAGAACTTAGGAGTTTGCTCGACGCCGCTGGGGTCGCTTATACGGTAAACCCGCGTTTGGTTCGTGGGCTCGATTACTACAGCCGCACGGTGTTCGAATGGGTAACAGATGCGCTCGGGTCGCAGGGTGCAGTCTGTTCAGGGGGGCGTTACGACGGTCTGGTGGAGAAACTTGGCGGCCGTTCGACGCCCGCCATAGGCTGGGCGATGGGCATAGAGCGCTTTGTTGCGCTTTATGAAGCCTGCGGTGGCGAGGCTCCGGCAACGGATGCCGACGTGTATGTCGTCGCGGTCGGAGAAGGCGCGCTCGAACAGGCGTTTGCGATTGCCGAAGAACTGCGAGACAAAGTCGCGGACATTCGGCTCGAAGTAAATCTTGGCGGCGGCAGCTTCAAGTCGCAGCTGAAACGCGCAGACAAAAGTAATGCGGAATATGCATTAATTCTGGGCGAGCAGGAAATTG
>CAYTNO010000174.1:0-5073 GCA_964439125.1 uncultured Woeseiaceae bacterium
AGCGCGGGATACACGGGGCGGATCGTCGAGGTTGACCGACTCCGGACCACCGGACAGCACAACACCCGACGGTGCGAAGCTGCGAATGTCGTCGGCAGAAATATCCCAGGGGTGAATCTCGCAGTAGACGCCGCATTCGCGCACGCGGCGAGCAATCAACTGCGTGTACTGGCTGCCAAAATCGACGATCAGCAGTCGGTGTGCATGGATATCGGGGTGCTGCTTATCTCGAAGCTCTGCGGCCTGGCTCATTGTTTGTTCTTTATCCGTTGGAGCGGTAGTTAGGCGGTTCTTTGGTGATTGTCACGTCGTGCACATGACTTTCCTTCATTCCCGCACCCGTAATTTGCACGAACTGCGGCCGTGTACGCATTTCTTCAATCGTGCTGCTACCTGTGTAGCCCATTGCCGCACGCACACCGCCGATCAACTGATGCACTATCGCAATGAGACTGCCTTTGTAAGGAACACGACCTTCGACTCCTTCAGGCACGAGTTTCTCGAGTTCTTCAGTCGCATCCTGAAAATACCGATCGGACGAGCCGTGCGACTGTCCCATGGCACCGATGGATCCCATGCCTCGATACGCTTTGTACGAGCGACCCTGATACAGCTCGACCTCCCCGGGCGATTCCTCGGTGCCTGCAAACAGCCCGCCGATCATGACCGTGTGCGCGCCGGCGACCAACGCCTTGGCAATGTCCCCCGAGTAGCGAATGCCGCCGTCGGCGATAAAAGGTACATCAGTGTTCTTTAGCGATGCTGCCACGTCGCCGACAGCCGATATTTGCGGTACTCCAACTCCGGCGACGATCCTGGTCGTGCAGATTGATCCGGGGCCAACGCCGACTTTCACGCCATCAGCACCCGCTTTGACGAGTGTCTCGGCCGCCTCGCCTGTCACGATATTGCCGCCGATCACCTGGATATCCGGATACGCGTCCTTAATCTTGCGCACACGTTCGATGACGCCTTTCGAGAAACCGTGAGCCGTGTCGACGATGATCACATCAACACCAGCCTCGACCAGTGCGTCCACACGATCATCGGTGTCGTAGCCTGTGCCGACAGCTGCACCGACGCGCAACGCGCCGCTAGTGTCTTTGCAGGCCTGCGGGAAGTCTTTGGCTTTCTGGAAGTCCTTTGCAGTGATCATGCCCCTAAGCTCAAAGTCATCATTGACGACCAGAACTTTCTCAATGCGATGCTGGTGCAGCAGCGATTTGACCTCGTCGTCGCTGGCGCCCTCAGCCACGGTGACGAGTCGCGCTTTCGGAGTCATGACCTCTGAAACTGGTACATCCATGCGAGTCTCGAAACGCAGATCGCGGCCCGTAACGATGCCGAGCGTCTTCTTGCCGTCGACTACGGGTACACCGGAAATTCCCATCGAATGCGTGAGGTCGATAACCTCCCGTATCGTCATATCCGGGGGAACAGTGATCGGCCTGCGGACGATGCCACTCTCGAATTTCTTAACCTGTGCGACTTCGCGAGCTTGCGCCTCGATCGCCATATTCTTATGGATGATGCCGATGCCGCCTTCCTGCGCCAGCGCGATCGCCAGTCGGGCTTCGGTCACAGTATCCATCGCTGCAGACACAACAGGAATGTTGAGTCTTATTTCGCGCGTCAGCTGCGTGCTCAGATCCACTTCGTGGGGCAGCACCGACGAGTAGCCCGGTTGCAGCAGAACATCATCGAAGGTCAGGGCTTGCTTGGCGATTCGCATGGTGTGATCAGATCCTTGGATGAAGTTAAACGATCAATTGTACGCCCATGAGAATATCGGCAAAAGCTTTGCGGCGTTCGTTATACTGGTGAGCATGGAAGATTCGGGTCAAGCGGACGCTATCGCAAGCGCGATCACAGTCAGCCAACTCAACCGCCAGGCCAAGACCCTGCTCGAGCAAGGACTCGCGCGCCTCTGGATTGAGGGCGAGATCTCAAACCTCGCCAAACCCGCCTCCGGCCACCTCTATTTCAGCCTCAAGGATGATTCGGCTCAGATCCGTGCTGCATTTTTCCGCCAGCGCCAGCGTGGCCCGACTATCGGCCTCAAAAACGGCGATCAAGTCGTCGCGTACGGCCGGGTCAGCCTGTACGAGGCTCGTGGCGATTATCAACTGATCGTCGAGCAGGTCGAGCCTGCGGGCGAAGGTGCGCTCAAGCGCCAGTTCGAAGTACTTAAGAAGATGCTCGCCGCGGAAGGCCTGTTCAATGAGGAAAACAAACAGGAACTGCCGACCCTGCCCGAACGCATTGGCGTTATCACCTCGCCAAGCGGCGCTGCTATCCGTGACATCATAAGCATACTTGGACGGCGTTTTCCGAGCATACCGGTGGTGGTGTATCCGGCAGCGGTCCAGGGTGATGCCGCACCTGGCGAACTCATTGCAGCGCTTGCCACTGCAATTAGTCGCGACGAGTGCGACGTCCTGATCATGGGTCGCGGCGGTGGTTCACTTGAAGACCTCTGGGCTTTCAACGACGAAAAGCTTGCTCGCGCCATTGCCGCCTGCCCCATTCCGATCGTCAGTGCTGTAGGGCACGAGGTCGACTACACGATTGCGGATTTCGTTGCTGACGTCCGCGCGCCCACACCGTCGGGCGCGGCTGAAATAGTCGTACCCGACCGGGAGCACTGGTTACGCGCCGTTAACTCGCTCGCCGCACGCTTCGGACGGCTTGGTCAACGTGCCGTGGAAGATCGGGCTCAATCACTCGACTGGTTAAGTCGCAGGCTCGCGCAGGCATCACCGACTGCGGTCGTGGAGCGGTCTGTCGCCCGCCTTGCCAACCTGCGACAAAGACTCAACGTGAGCGCCCGAGAGACCGTATCCGAAGTGAGCCACCGTCTCGAGCTCGCGATGCGAGGGCTGCATTCTGTCAGCCCATTGGCCACATTGGATCGCGGCTATGCCATCGTCGAAGACGCCAGCACCGACAAGGTACTATTGAAAGCCAGCGACGCGGCACCGGGTGACAACATTCGTGCTCGCCTTGCGGAGGGTGAGCTAATCGCAACCGTAACATCAACCAGGCAAAAGAATGATTAGAACGATACTGCTTTCGTTGTTGGTGCTTTTGTCCTCAACAACGAGTGCCAGCGTAACCACATGGCCCGGTGGCATCGCATTTATTGACCTTGGCACAGCGCAAGGCGCCACGCCGGTTGCCAAATTCAACGGCAAAAGAATTCTCGTGATGAACGAAGCTGGCCAATGGCGTGCTGTTATCGGCGTGCCGCTGGACGCAGAGATCGGCGCCGCGTCGATCACCGTAGCCGATGGACAATCAATCGAGTTCACTATTGAAGAACACGCTTACCCGGAACAGCGCCTCAAAGTCGCCCAAAGCTATGTCTCACTGAGTGACGACAATCTGCAACGTGTCGGTCGCGAGCGAAAAATCATCGATGGCGCACTCAACAGTTGGCGTGGTTCGGATCTTGATGGCGTGCACCTGAATGCACCGCTGCAAGGTCGACGCAGTTCGAGCTTCGGGTTGCGACGTTTCTTCAATGATGAACCGCGTTCACCGCACAAGGGTATGGATATTGCGGGAGGCGCAGGCACAGCAATCGTTGCTCCACGTGGCGGCGTTGTCACATCGATCGGCAATTACTACTTCAATGGCAACACCGTGTTCATCGACCACGGGCAGGGCTTCATTACGATGTACTGCCACCTGAGAGAAATTGGCGTCGAGGACGGCCAGCGCATCGCTGCAGGCGAAACCCTCGGTGCCGTTGGTGCAACCGGTCGTGTCACTGGCCCGCACTTGCACTTCGGCACATATCTAAACGGCACCGCAGTTGACCCGGCGTTGCTGTTGTCCGAATAAGTGAATGCAAATCGCTTTTTGATCGTGCTACGGGCAACAGCTCTCGAAGAACTCGCAAATAACGGGACGAAAGTCGTCCATATCCACGAGAAATGAATCGTGCCCACGAATGCAGTCGAGCCTGACCAGTTTGGTGTCATCGCAGACCTCCGCCAACCCGTCAGCGAGATCCTGTTGTTGCCGTATGGGAAAAAGAAGGTCGGTCTCGACACCGATGACCAGAGCGCGCTCCAGATTCATGCGCTTGAAGCCGGATTTCAACGACCCGCCGTGCTCGGCGAGATCGAATAGATCCGATGCCCGCGACAGGTACAAGTAGCAATTCGGGTCGAAACCACCGCTGAACTTGTTGGCATGATTGTCCAGATACGCCTCGACCGAGAAAGCGATTTTGAAAGGATCGTTGACGTTCTCCTCTGTCGCGGTCGTGCGTTGGCGGCCGAATCTCTGGTCCCACTCGGTTGGTGATCGGTATGAAATCATGCCGAGCTTTCGCGCCAGTCGCTGCCCCATGAGCGGCGGATCGTCCGGGTCGTAGTCACCATCTTTCCACTTCGGATCAGAGCGAATCACCTCGCGCTGTAAGGAACGGAAAGCGATTGAAAATGGCAATGCTCGCGTCGACGAAGATATGGAAATGAAGTTTCGGGCCGCCTCCGGGTGTCGCACGCAAAAAGCCAGGCCACTCATACCGCCCATCGAGCAGCCAATGACCGTGTGTAGTTTTTTGATGCCTAACTTGTGCACTACGCCATAAGCCGCTTCTGCAACGTCCTCCAGCGTTAGTACCGGAAATGCCAGTCGGTACATCTCGCCGGTCGCCGCATTAATCGATGCCGGACCTGTAGAACCAAAACAGCTGCCCAGTGAATTGACGCAGATTACGTGAAAGAGGTCCGAGTCCAGGGGCAGACCCGGACCGATCATGTCTTCCCACCATCCTGCCGACGGATCCTCGGCCGACGATGCCGCGTGCGCAGACGGCGACAAACCGCTAAAGATCAAAATAGCGTTGTCGTGTGCGTCGTTGAGCTCGCCCCAGGTCTCGTAGGCCAGGGTCGGAGAATCGAGATGACCTGCCCTGTGCATCGGGAAGCGTCCCTCGAGTGTTACGGTTTTTGTTGCAGGACCCATTGTCGGCTCCGGGTTCGTATACGTTGTTATATCACGCTATTTTTTGACGCGCTTCATCAGCCTGTTGCGTTTGCGTTCCTGGTGTGGCGTTAG
>CAYTNO010000175.1:0-5059 GCA_964439125.1 uncultured Woeseiaceae bacterium
ACTACTGCTGACCGAAGCTCACAATCGCGGCATCGCGGTCATTATCGACTACGTAATCAACCATTCGGCGAGCACCAATCCCTTGTTTCTGGATGCGTCGACTTCGTCAGCAAACGACAAGCGCGACTGGTATGTCTGGGAAGTGAATCAGCCTGTGGGTTGGAACACCTTTGCCGGCGATCCGTGGCGCAACAACGGCAACGGCTGGTACTACGGCGTATTTTCGTCGCAGATGCCCGACTTCAACCTGCGCAACCCCGACGTCGTTGAGTTCCACAAGGACAATCTCCGCTTTTGGCTTAACAAGGGCGTCGACGGGTTCCGCTTTGACGCGGTTAGCGTGCTATTCGAGAACGGCTCGAGTGAGTGGGAAGACGCGCCCGAAAATCACACGTTTCTAGGAGAGATGCAGGCTCTCATCGATAGCTACAACAAACGCTACATCGTCTGCGAGGCGCCGGCGTCACCGGCGGACTATGCCGCAGCCACCTCCTGCGGGCGTGCGTTTGCTTTCCAGGTGCCGGGCGCAATATTGAATTCGGCCAGAAACAGCACAGTAGATTCGAGCTTTGTTGACCAGCTCAATCTCGCGCGCACAGATTTCATGCCGTTAATTCTCTCGAATCACGATAGTTTTGCTGGCGACCGCATCTGGAACCAGCTCAACGGCAACCAGGAGCAATACAAGCTGGCAGCGGCGAGCTATCTGCTGGCGGCACGCACGCCGTTCACTTATTACGGAGAAGAAATCGGATTGGCGGGTGCGGCAGGCCTATCGGGCGACGCTGCGTTGCGCACGCCCATGAGTTGGACGAGCGACCCCAACAACGCAGGATTTTCAGCTGTTGCGCCTTTCCGCGAATTGTCGGCGAACTCAACGACGCAGAACGTCGAGCTGGAATCCGCTGATGGAACATCATTGTTGACCTACTACGGCGAACTGATGACCCTGCGGAATAGCTATCCCGTGATCGGCGCTGGCACGCTGGATGTTCAGTCTCTGGGCGGCGATCCGGTATTGCTCCTGGCACGAGGATCGGCCAGTGCATGTGCCGTGATTGCGATCAATTACAGCGGGCAAGATCAGCCAGTATCCGCGACGACTTCATGTCCGAATGCGGCTTTCGATATCGTGTTTGGTGGCAGTGGCACCGTCGCCGCGGACGCTTCCGGCATTGTCGCGATTACTGTGCCACCACGAACGGCCATCGTGTACCACGCCGTACCGTAGGTTTATCGATTCTGTTCTTCAGTCACCAGCAAGTATTGCGATTGCGCTGAGCGGTTGCATTGAAACGATCATGACACCGTCGCTGACGCTAATCTGATCCTGAGTGCATTCCTCTCCGTCGATGCCGTTCGTAATCACATCACAATACCGCCCGGTTGGAAGGCTGGTTGGGACCTCGATCTCAATCGCTTGTTCGCTGACGTTGATGACAACATGACCAATGTCACCTCGGCCGAAAGAAACTATCTTGCCGTCGCTTACCTGCCAGTTGACAACACCGGCACCGTCGGCCGCTTTGCGAAAGGCAACCATGTTGGTGATCGCAGGGCGGCGGTGCTCACAGATCCAGTCGTGGCCGCAGCCGCTGCTATCGTCGAGCGGAGAGGAGTCGGGTGGCCCCTGGCCGTCATCTTCGAAGCCATAACTGGACATGACCATGGGGTAGCCGTATGGATATGCGAGCATGAAGGCAACGGCAAGATTGTAGCGCTCACCATCCTTGTAGTTCACGATGACCGCGCCGCCGGCATGGCCGCGCTGCAGGTCGTGATTGTCGACAAAGACGATCGCCTGGTCGGCCGGCAGCCACCCCGGATGCGACGAAAAGTCCGTCAGTGCATCGGGATTGCCATATTCGAACGCCTCAACTATGACGGGCGGGAACTTGAACTCGGTGACCATGCCGTTTTCGACATAGTTCGTCGCGTCAATCGGTTCGCTGCCGCTATCAATGACTTCCTGGAAGACGAACGGGTCGCCCTCGACTAATTCCAGGATTTCGGTCACCTCATCATGTGCGACGTGTTTGACCGCATCCATCCTGAAGCCGGCGACACCGAGGCTGAGAAGGTCGTTCAGGTAGGCCGCGATCTTGGCCTGTACGGCAGGTTTACCGGTGTCGAGGTCATCCAATGTGCCCAGCTGGCAGTTCTGTACTTCCCACAGGTCCTGGTAGTCACGAATTCTGTCATCGTCATAACGTCCGCAATGATGGAAGTCGTCATACCCGTAAGGGACGGGGTAGTTGAACTCACTGTAGGGTGAGCCGGCCACACCTGTTCCTGCTTCGAACCCTGCCATGTGATTGGTTAGCGCATCGGCGTAGATATCTATGCCAGCAGTCGCGCACCGTTGCACCATTTCCGCGAATTCTTCGCGACTACCGCTGCGGCTTTCAATCTTGTAACTGACGGGCTGGTATCGGGTCCACCACGCAGGTCCGGCGATGTGCTCATTCGGCGGCGATATTTGCACGGCTGCATAGCCGGCAGGACCGAGAACGTTTTCGCATTCTTCGGCGAGATCGTTCCAACGCCATTCAAACATTTGCACGAAAACACCGGCCGGCGCCGCAGACACCGGTTCGGACGCTGCTGTTTTCTCGTCGTTTGCGCCACATGCACCAAGCGCCAGCATTGTGACCATGAGTAGCCATTGTCTCTGCCAAACTGTGATTTTCATATTAGTCCTCGCGAACTCGCATCCACGACACGGTCGACAAAGCGAGCGCCACCGCCGAGATTACGAAGATGATGCGCAAATCATCTGCACGGCTGGCGGCGAGACTGATACCCAAGCTCACGACAAGCTGCGGCAGCACGACCGACAAATTGAACAAGCCCATAAACAGCCCCATTTCAGCCTTGTCCGCCTTTTGCGAAATGATCGCAAACGGCAGGCTGATGATCGACGCCCAGCCGACGCCGATGACTGCCATGAGCACGTACAGTCCCATCGTCGTCGCGCCGAAAAAGTACAGGCCGACGTAGCCTGCCGCCATTATCGCCAGGCATATTGTATGCGTCCGTACGCGACCGATCTTCTCAGTCAGTGGTTCCAGGACCAGCACGGGCAGGGCAGCGCCTACGGCATTGAGAATCAGGAAACTCATTGAAGTGATCTTGCCAATCTGGATGACATCGACGCCGGACATGATGCTGTTGAGATACACGAACAGGAACACAAACGTCGTGTGGATGCCGATCCAGCTGAACGAATGCGCGGCCAGGACCTGGCGAAAACCAATCAGGTGATTCGCAGCTCGATCATTTGCCTGTTCCCTGGCCAGCAACGCCTTGGCGACCAGGGCGATTGTCAGGATGCCGCACACGATCTCGGCGTACCAATGATCGTGCTCGATGCCGGCGATGCGCAGTGACATGGCGTAAATATCGTAAGCCAGGAAACCCCACAGTGGCTGGATGTTTTTCAGTACGCCGAGCATCGAGGTCTTGCTGGCAGACTGCGCTTCCTCCTCGCTCTCGAGCATCCGCGGTTCTTCTATAAAGAGCGGCGGGATGATCGAGAACAGCAACACCAGCACCACACTGACGTAAATCAGAACGTAGTTGCCCCAGATCGCTCCGATCGCGTAGGCGCCGACACCAAAGGTGCCGGAAACGGTTTGCATCCAGGTATAACCCCTGGTTCGGTCGACACCGTCCGGTGTGACATCGGCGATAATCGAACGGGTCGGGTTGAAGCCAACATTGATCGCGAAGTCGAGCGACAATACGACGACGAGGGCGACGCCGAGGATGCCCTCGAAGCCCAACGCCGAGGAGATAACGCCGATATTGGGTAGCGCCAGCAGCATCAGCGCGGCGATAGTGCCGCCAATGAGCATGAACGGGCGCCGGCGACCGTTCCATAGCCAGACCCGGTCGCTGAGCGCGCCGATGATGACCTGCCCGAAGATGCCCGCGATCGGGCCGGCGGCCCAGACGAGACCGATGTCATGTATCGCAAGGCCGTACTGGGTTGTCAGTATCCAGCTGAGTGCAGAAATCTGCACGGACAGCGCGAAACCGAGCGCTGTGGCGGGTAGGGCGAGCATGGCGAGAAACGTCTTGCTCAGGTTCTGCTGCATTTTCAGCATTTCGTTATTCCTTCTTTTCTGCTGTTCCGAGCAGGAATGTCAGCGGGACATGAGCGCGCTTGTTCCACGCGCCCTCGTTGTGGCCGGCACCTTCAAATTTGTGCGTTTGCCAGAGCGGCCCATGTTCATAACCGAGTTCGAGCATGACGTTGTCGATGGCTTGCTGGTGCGGCTCGTAGTTGCTATCCAGTTCTTCTGTTCCAAAATCGAAATAGATTCGGTGATCGCCAGGTGGCGGTATCGCGCTTCGCAGGTACTCGAGCACCGGCTCATTGCCTGCCGGATTGTCGACCATCATTGAGGACGGCCAGTGCGTCGAGACACATGCGGCTGCGGCGAAGACGTCCGGGTACTCCATGACGCCATAAAGCGAGATCAGCGCGCCCATGCTCGAGCCCATCATCATCGTATCGTCTCTTCCGGGTTTCGTTCGATAGTTGCTGTCGACAAACGGTTTCAGCTCTTCGACAACAAATCGTAAGTACTCTCGCGAGGTCGGTTCACTGCCCATGTATTTGCCGATGGCCGCTCGATATTCATCCGATGTGGCCTCGTAGAGATCCCACGGCATGTATTCGGCAATCCGCTCCGGTGTGCTCCAGATGCCAACGACGATCGTGTCGTCAACCTCGCCCTCGTCGATCAGTTGCTGCAGTGTTTCGTCGATGCCCCAATCCGTCTGCGTGTAGTAAACCCACTCCGAATTGAACAGATTCTGGCCATCGTGGAAATACAGCACTCGATAATTCTTGTCCGAGCCCTGGTAGTCCTTTGGCAACCATACATCTACATGGCGCGGGCCAACGAACTGCGAGGCGAAATCGGCGTGTCGCTTGATGTCCGGAGCGCCAACGCTGAAGACAGCAGACTCCAGTGGGTCGAGCGTCAGTAATACGTAGGCAGAACCGCCGTCGACGACCAATCTTGCGCTTTTCTCGCCGTACAATTGT
>CAYTNO010000176.1:0-5048 GCA_964439125.1 uncultured Woeseiaceae bacterium
AATATTCAGATTGAATTGAGTCTACGGTGCACACAACCAGCCGCCGTGACCGCTTTCACATAAATGATTACCTATCGGATACGAGATTATGTGCAGAACCATCGCAAAAGGACGAGATCGTAGACCCGGCAACGCTTTCGGCTTGTTCAGAACATCTCGCTGGGATCTGGCTGGTCTTCTGACGGCGCGGTACGGCTCTTTATGAAGTCGCCGGTAATCATCTTGTCGTAGCTGAGGCCGGGGCCAACCATTGGGTAGACGCCGGCATCGGGGTCGATGATGACCTCGAGAAACGCTGGGCCATCGAACTCCATGAATGCTTTGATGGTGTCCGCGATGTCCTCAGGTTTGTCGAGCTTTCTTGCGAACTCGAAGCCGTCGGCTTCTGCAGCCTTGACGAAGTCCTTGCGGTGCAACGACTTGTCGCTGCCAGACATGCGACTGTTGTAATAAAGTTTTTGCCACTGTCGCACCATGCCGTCGCCGTAATTGTTTAGTACGACAACCTTAATCGGTAGTTTGTATGTTGTGGCTGTTTCCAGCTCTCCAATATTCATGCGCATGCTGCCATCACCGTCAATATCGATGACAACTCTATCCGGTTGAGCGAACTGAGCACCAATAGCGGCCGGCAAGCCAAACCCCATCGTTCCCATGCTTCCTGAGGTCAACCACAACCGCGGTTCACGGTAGTCGAAATACTGTGCCGCCCACATCTGGTGTTGCCCGACGCCTGTCGAGATGATTGCCTCACCATTCGTATGGCGATTTATTTCTTCGATGACGGCATATGGTTGAATCAGTTTGCTGTCACGGTCGTAATTAAGGCAATGCGTCTTCTTGAGAGCGGCGATTTCACTGTGCCAGGTCGAGTAGTCCTTGCTGAACTCCTGGCGTTTGCCGAATTCGAGCAAGTCTTCAAGGTCGCGGGACAATATGCCGATGTGGTGCCAGCTGACGCGCTTAACTTTGCCGATCTCGGCAATGTCGACGTCAAAATGAGCGATGTTCTTCGCTTTCGGCGCGAAACGAGCCGGGCTTCCTGCGACGCGATCATCGAAACGAGCGCCAATAGCGATTAGAAAGTCGCAGTCTTCAACCGCATAGTTCGCTGATGCGATACCGTGCATGCCGAGCATGTGCAGCGCCAGGTCATGCGTCGTGTCGCTCGCGCCTAATGCCATCAGCGTTGTCGTAACCGGGATGCCGAATTCATTGGCGAAGCGCCGCATCGGTTTCGTTGCGTTGCTGTTGATCACACCGCCGCCGGCGTAAATCAGCGGCCGCTCGGATCGTGCGAGCATCTCGTAGAAGCGCTCGCAAGCGTGAGTGCTCAAGTGATTTTCAGTCACTGTGGCCAGCCGACGACGATAGCCGGCTAAAGGCAGAGATCCTGAACCCTTGAATTCGCCTTCCCAGTTCTGCACGTCTTTGGGAATATCAACCACGACCGGGCCCGGTCTGCCGGTACGCGCCAGCTCAAACGCGCTGCGCATCGTGTTCTCGAGTCGGGCTGGGTCTGTTACCAGGAATATGTGTTTTGCGACGGCTCCCATAATGGCCGAGACCGGGGCTTCCTGAAATGCATCGGTGCCGATGGCGGCGGTCGGCACCTGGCCGCAGATAACGACGATAGGAATGGAATCAGCCATGCAATCTCGCACCGGCGTCACGGTATTGGTCGCGCCTGGACCCGATGTAACCAGTACCACACCGACTTTGCCGCTTGCACGAGCGTAGCCAGAGGCCATGAAACCGGCGCCCTGCTCGTTTGCGGGCACAATTAGAGGTATTGGTGAAGTGCCATCTTCGTTTCGATGCGTGTCGTTGTAACGAAACACGGCATCGTAGGTTGGCAAAATGGCGCCGCCGCTATAGCCAAATATTGTATCGACACCTTCATCGGCCAATACCTGCACGACGATATCCGCGCCGCTCATATGCGTGCCTTCGAGTGGATGGTCGGACATTTTCGCTCTTTTCGCCTGCTCGCTCACAGCGTCGCCAAAGGGTTACGTAAGTGCCGGATTGATACCGGATTTTTGGCGAGTGTTTACTAATTTCTGTTGCATTGCAATACTCGAGCAACTGCGCCACCATCCGCGCAATATCAGGGCGCTATAGTTTCAAACGAATGTATTAAGCGAGATCCGATGCGACACTCAATTTCAGTCCTACTGCAGAACGAAGTCGGTGCATTGACACGCATGACCGGCATGTTTTCTTCCCGTGGCTACAACATTGAATCGCTCAATGTTGCGCCGACAGACGACGAGACCGTATCCCGCGTGACCATAGTCATTTCCGGGTCCGATGCGGCGATCGTGCAACTCAACACGCAGCTGGCGAAGCTGGTCGACGTCGTCAATATCCACGACATGACGCTCGGCGATCACTTCGAGCGCGAACTTGCGATCCTAAAGGTCAAACTGGCTTCGAGCGGTGTGTCCAAAGCCAAAGCTATCGCCAAGAAGCACGGTGCCGAGATTCTCGATGATTCCCCGGTTAGCTTCACGACACAACTGATGGGACGGGTAAAAGAAATTGACGCGTTCATCGAAGATGTCTCCGCTATCGGTGAACTCGCCGCGGTCGCGCGCAGCGGCAGCGTCGCAGTGTCAAAGGGAGAGGTGACGCTGTCGTCATATGACGCGCACCACCACCTGTCCGCCTGAGAGATGTCGGGCTTCGCTCTTTCCGAATACCGCCGCCTTGTCGTCAAGGTCGGCTCAGCACTGCTTATCGGAGACGATGGTCATGTCCATCGCGGCTGGCTCGAGGGCCTGGCCGAGGATATTGCGAGACTCAATGCTGACGGCCACGAAGTGCTCATCGTTTCATCAGGTGCTATCGCGATCGGCAGCACAGTGCTTGGGCTAAACAAACGCCGTGCCCGCCTGGAAGACCTTCAGGCAGCCGCTGCTGCAGGACAGGTGCAACTGGTACACGCTTATCAGGAAGCATTGAGCGCCCACGACATCGTGGCGGCACAGATTTTATTGACTCCAGAAGATACGGAAAATCGCCGTCGTTTCCTGAATGCACGCGGCACGCTCGGCAAACTGGTTGAACACTCCGTTATTCCTATCATCAACGAAAATGACACCGTAGCGACTGACGAGATCCGCTACGGCGACAACGACCGGCTGGCTGCCCGCGTCGCCCAGCTCGTTATGGCTGACGCGCTCGTATTGCTGTCGGACGTTGATGGTCTTTACACAGCAGATCCAGGAAAAGACAGCAACGCAAAACATATTCCCGAGGTACCGAACATCACCGACGAAGTACAGATCATGGCTGGGGAGACACGCTCAGATATTGGCAGTGGCGGCATGGCGACGAAAGTGCAGGCTGCACGAATCGCGACCCATGCGGGCTGCTCGACGGTCATTACCAGCGGCGCTATTGTTCGACCGCTTGAGGCGCTGGCTGCTGGCGGTAAATGCACCGTGTTTCGCGCCGAAGGATCGCCCGCCGCCGCGCGCAAGCAATGGCTCGCTGGTGTGCTGGAAGTACGGGGCGAACTCAGGCTGGATGATGGGGCGGTAACAGCCCTCAAGAACGGCAATAGCCTGCTCCCTGTTGGTGTTATTGAGGTTGTCGGCAATTTTCGTCGTGGTGATGTCGTCACGATTGTCGATGCGTCCGGAAATGAAATCGGTCGGGGTCTGGCCGAGTATTCCGATGAGGATGCCCAGCGACTGGTAGGGTGTCACTCCGAAGATATTGAAGAAAAACTTGGCTACCGTGGTCGATCGGTCATGGTTCACCGGGACGAACTGGTACTGTTTGGTAATGAGCGCTAACGAAACTTCATCCGCGTTGATCGTGGATATGATGCAACCGATGGGCGAGGCGGCGCGCCGTGCTGCAGCGGCACTGGCGATGTCTTCCAACGACGAGCGTAATCGCGCGCTGCAGGCTGCAGCAGCTGATATTCGAAATCAGTCCGATGCGATCCTGGCGGCAAACGTCAAAGACATGCAGCTTGGCGAAGAACGCGGCCTCAGCGCTGCGATGCTTGACCGGCTGATGCTGGATGCCGACCGCATAGAGGGCATGGCGGCAGGTATTGAAACCGTCGCTGAGCTGCGTGATCCCATTGGCCGGGTCCTGGAGGAATGGGATCGTCCGAACGGTCTCGCAATCCAGCGAGTATCTGTTCCGCTTGGCGTCATCGGCATCATTTACGAGAGTCGTCCAAATGTCACTGCCGATGCGGCGGCTTTGTGCCTCAAGTCGGGCAACGCCGCTATCCTGCGTGGTGGATCCGAAAGCTATCATTCCTGCCGTGCGATCTACACGTGCCTGCGAGAGGGGCTGACCGAAGCGGGTATCGATGCAGACGCCGTCCAAATGGTGCCAACGACCGACCGTGCAGCGGTCGGCTACATGCTGTCATCGATGAGCAGGTGGATCGATGTCGTGGTACCGAGGGGTGGCAAGAGCCTTATCAAACGCGTGCAGGACGAAGCGCGCGTGCCGGTTATCGGTCACCTCGAGGGAATTTGCCATGTCTATTTGCACGAGGCAGCGGATACCAACATGGCGCGTGACATCGTTCTGAACGCGAAAATGCGTCGCACGGGCATCTGCGGTGCCGCGGAAACTGTGCTCGTTGATAAAGCAGCTGCCGCGCGGCTGCTGCCGCCGGTGTCCGAGGCATTGCTTAGCGCAGGCTGTGAAATTCGAGGTGACGACGCGGTTCGCTCTGCGATTAGCAATTCTGTTGCGGCGACTGAAGACGACTGGTCGACCGAGTATCTGGATGCGATCGTTTCGATACGTGTCGTCAGCGGTATCGATGAGGCGATCGAACACATCGCCCGCTATGGTTCGGGTCATACTGAGTGCATCGTGACGGACGAAAGCAGTGCCGCCGAGCGCTTTTTTAGCGATGTCGATAGTGCGATTGTGCTGCAGAATGCATCGACACAGTTCGCAGACGGCGGCGAATTCGGCATGGGCGCCGAAATAGGTATAGCGACAGGTCGCGTGCACGCCCGCGGGCCCGTCGGAGCGGATCAACTGACGAGCTACAAGTACGT